>NZ_JACJQM010000210.1:0-6845 GCF_014696655.1 Nostoc sp. FACHB-888
CTCTTGATCACAACGAAGGTTAAAAACCAACGAAAAAATGAGGATTTCGCGTTTGATTATTTTTTAAGCCCCAAACAATCGCCAAATATTTTCGCAATAAGTAAGAGTTAATGACATTATTTTTAAGTATATTCTCAATAGACTTTACTTGTTGACATGATGCGGCCGCCCTGGTTTTATAGTCTCGCCACTGGCAGCCTTCTTTCGGTTTACCTCTGAGTCGGACTTTTCCTCCATCTACGCTGGCTTTTGAAACTGATTGTTTAGCAAGTGGTAGTTGAAAATATTGTGACAGCACTAGTTTTTGTTGCGTTGTGTGGCCAACTTTTACTCCTGTCAATGCCTCAGTCTCAATTTCTGCTTTTTGGGCTAAAGTATTGTAATAAATGAAGAATTTTTAAGTGGTAAAGGTTTCAAAGCAGGAAGAGCCAAATTCATATTAGCAGCTTACATACTTGATATTAACTATCTTTTGGTGGATATTACCATAAGCATATTTACTAATATCTCTGCCTCAATAATACACATGATGATAGTGCCAATTTTATTTTTTAACAGTGTAAATAAAGATAAGTACTTCAAGAGATAACTAAGTATGGCAACCTTATGTAATCCCACACTATCAATCGATCTTTTTACTAATTCAGAGCCGAATGTCAGTGTAACGATCGATGTCAGACTCACTCAGTAATCGTTCTAGATTGCTATAACTTATTAAAGATTGAAAAATTACTGATAGATGTCCCAAACGTGACTCAAAGTGGTTTGCCATTAACCATGCCGCTAATGCTTGATGGTTAGTGAGTACCTGCCAAACTTTTTCAGGGGGATAGAGATAGAACACTTCCAGATTTAATCGGTGTTTTGCGATCGCTCAGTGATGGATACTTGCAAATCTGATTGTTGTCTAAAAAGCTGTATTTTTTGATACGTCTTGGTAAAATTCGTTGATAGACATTACATAAGGTTGCGGAGTAGTCAAGCAGCAACAGAAAGGCTCAGGCTTTTCAGGAAGCATTTTTAATATTTCACGGACACCTTGAGCGCCGATCATATCAATAGGTTTTGAGATGCATTAACCTTGCAAGCCACTCCATAATTCGTCAATTAGCATAAAGATACCTAAAAAGATTACTACAACCATAGATAACCATAGTGAAAAATAAAAAAAGGTATTTAAAACAATAACAACTTGACTGAAGAAAATAACTAAAAATAACGTTAGTTCGGGTTAAGAAGATTAATTCAGCGTTAGTTGACGGAAACGACGCAGACACGTTGACATATCTCAGAATCAAGCAACGGTGTAATAAGGGTTTCAGCTTATCCCGAACTCAGGTAGCATTAGCAACGTGTTTACAATTCTGCGCTAACAAATAGTCTGAGTCGGAAACCGTGCGCCTCTGGTCACAATAGGCACACGTTCAAGGCACTCAAACGGCTGATAACAAGCACCCAAGTTGGGTTGGATTTCCCAAAATTCGGTCGAACGGAAAATGCAAACTTAGAAAGTAACCGTAAAGATACGAACTTGTATCCCACTTATAACCTATTCATAACCTCTCTATCATCGATAATCCGGTAATCTAAATTGCTGGCTGGAATGATATAGGCAGAAGCTACTTGTCAAAAATGCATCCACGGATTTCAAAAATAATTGAGGATATAATGACGACCAAGCTTGGCTATTCAGCGTTACGACGCTTTACTACTACGCATTTGCTGCCTAAAGTGTGTTTAGTCGCCCTGACTTTACCGTTTCTGGCATCTGCAACCACTAGTATGGTGGTTGCCAGAGAGAACGAGAACGCGAATGCGCCATACGAGATCGGACTTTGGGGGGATTTACCTTACTCGGACGCACAGGAGGTTGGGGTAACAAGACTAATTGACGACATGAATTCGCAGAAACTTTCTTTCACCGTCCATAATGGCGATCTCAAAGCCGGTTCTAACAGCCTTTGTGACAACGCGCTGTATACCAAAGCACTCGGCTACTTCAACGCTCTGGAGGCACCAGCAGCCTTCACACCGGGTGACAACGATTGGACAGACTGCGATCGCCCTTCAAATGGTGGATTTAATTCACTTGAACGCCTCGACTACGAGCGTCTAGTATTCTTCAGCACGAATTTTTCTCTAGGGCAGCGTCGGCTAGCCCAGGAAGTGCCGACTGCACAGATGTGCCTTGGTGTCAACGGTGCAGTGCCCTGTATTGAGAACCGTCGCTGGACAGTCGGCAGAGTTACTTATGCGACACTCAATATCCAAGGTTCGTGTAATAATCTATGCGACACTGCGCCTAACTCAACGGAGTATACGGCACGAAACGCAGCCAATATTGCATGGATGAAAGAAACCTTTAGAGTGGCAAAAGAAAACAACTCGGCGGCGGTGATGTTGATCTCCCAAGCTAATCCAGGGTGGGATCAGACCGACCAAACCAGAGCGCCTTTGCGTGATCCAAAGACGCTCGTGCAAACCGATGGGCAGCCTGATGGCTTCAAGGACTTTTTATTAGCATTGCGCGATCAGGCGATCGCTTTCCGTAAGCCGATTGCATACGTACATGGCGACTCGCACTACTTCCGTATTGACAAGCCATTTCTAGATGTTCAAGGCAGACGTATAGAAAACTTCACTCGTGTCGAGACATTTGGCAACAATGCGGCGAACGGCACCAACGATGTGCAATGGGTCAAGGTAAGCGTCGATCCCCGTAGCCGAGAGGTGTTTTCATATCAGCCACAGATTATTCCCAGCAATCGAGTAGCGGTTCCGGCTCCGTAATGCTATACGGTTTCTAACCAACGATGTTGAGCTTCTGTCGCAATAGTTATTTGGCGACCTCACATAAATTAGCACGTTCTGGCACAGCTATGAATTCGTGCCATTCCTCACTAAATAGTTAATACACAATCACAGGTAGGCAGACAAATGGCAGATTTGTTTTTTTCCGAGTATGTAGAGGGCAGCAGTAACAATAAAGCTCTTGAAATTTACAACAGCACTGGGGCTGCAATCAACTTAGCAACAGAAGGCTATGTTGTGCAGATGTATTTCAATGGCAATACTGCTCCTGCTACGACAATCAACTTGACAGGTACAGTAGCAAATGGGGATGTATTTGTCCTTGCTCAAAGTCTTGCTAATGCGGCGATTATCGCTCAAGCAGATCAAACCAGTAGCGCTTCCTGGTACAACGGCGACGATGCGATTGTCCTACGCAAGGGTGGAACCAGTGGCACCATTGTTGATGTAATCGGTCAGATTGGTGTTGATCCAGGGACTGAGTGGGGTACAGGACTAACTAGCACAGCAGATAACACACTGCGCCGCAAGAGTAGCATCACAATGGGTGATACCAACCCTGATGATGCATTTGAACCAAGCGTAGAATGGCTTGGGTTTGCTACAGATACCTTTGACGGATTGGGAAGCTACACAGCTGATGGCGGTAATACTGCTGGGGTGACAATCACCCAATCTGGCGGCAGCACAGATGTCAACGAAGCAGGTGAAACTACTGACACCTACACGATCGCACTAAATACCGTGCCGACTGGTGCTGTAAACATTGCGATCGCAGCAGACGAAGAAACGCAAATCAGTAGCGATGGTATAAACTTCTTCAATTCAGTAACACTGTCCTTAAGCAACACTACTTCTCAAACAGTGACTGTTAGGGCAGTTAATGATGCGGACATGGAAGGTTCTCCCCATAACGGTGTAATTACCCACTCGATTACCAGTAGTGCTGACCCAGCCTACTCCAACACCTCTACACCAATTCCAAATCTCAACGTTAATGTCACCGATAACGACGTTGCCCTTATGCTAACGCCAATCTACACTATTCAAGGATCTGGCGACGCTAGCCCTTTTGCTGGCAACAATACATTCTACACCACTGAAGGTGTAGTGGTGGGAGATTTTCAGGGTAGTACGGGTCTGAACGGTTTCTACATCCAAGACCCTACAGGGGACGGCAACTCAGCAACCTCTGATGGCATCTTTGTTTTTGCCCCTTCAAGCATTGATGTCAACGTGGGTGATGTTGTACAAGTTACAGGAAAAGTTTCTGAATCCTTCAATCAGACGCAAATCGATAGCCCCACCAGTTTAAACGTGGTGGGTTCAGGGACAGTTGCCCCCACCGTAGTAGATTTACCTGTAGCCACCGTAACAAGCTTGGAACGCTACGAGGGAACGCTCGTCACCTTCCCGGAAACTTTAACCGTCACCGAGAACTTCAACTTGGCTCGTTTTGGCGAGGTCGTACTATCGGCTGAGGGGCGGTTGTTTAATCCCACGAACTTCATCGATCCGACTGACATCCCCTCCTCTGAAACAGAAAATGATGAAAACAATGTAGCTGCTGTCACGGTTCAACAGAATATCAACAACAGCCGTAGAATTTTAGTGGATGATGGTAGCAATACTCAAAATCCGACGACTATCCCCTACCTCAATGCCAATAACACCTTGCGGACGGGTGATACGACCACAAACCTGACTGGTGTGCTTGGCTACGGATTCAACAATTATCGGCTTCAGCCAACGGTTACACCTGTATTTAGCCAGACTAATCCCCGCACCTCTGCACCAGAGAACGTTGGGGGTAATATTAAAGTTGCTAGCTTCAATGTCTTGAATTACTTCAATGGAGATGGCGCGGGGGGCGGATTCCCTACATCTCGCGGCGCAGATTCTGCCATTGAGTTTGAGCGACAAAATGCCAAGATTGTCAGTGCGATCGCAGCACTTAATGCTGATGTCGTTGGTTTAATTGAAATTGAAAGTGATGGTGATGATGCCAATTCAGCGATCGCTAATTTAGTCAATAGTCTCAACGACAAAATCGGCGCTAAAGTCTACGATTATATTCGTGACCCAGCTACAGGGGTCGGAACTGACGAAATCAAAACAGCGTTTATTTATAAACCAGGTGTCGTCACCCCAGTTGGTGCATCCCTGAGCGATACTGATGCCATTTACAATCGCCTACCTGTAGCGCAGACTTTTATCCTTAACTCCAATGGTGAAACTTTCACACCCGTGATCAACCACTTCAAATCTAAGAGTGGAACAGGCACGGGTTTGGATGCAGACCAAGGTGATGGGCAAGGTGCTTTCAACTTCACCCGCGTTCAACAGGCAGAAGCACTACTTGGATTTGTTAATGAGCTAAAAGTCTCAACAGGTGATAGCGATGTGCTGGTCATTGGTGACTTGAACGCTTATGGTCAAGAAGACCCGATTGATGTTCTACGAAATGGTGGTTTAATCGATGAAATTGACAGATTTGTAGATAATCCCTACTCATTTGTCTTTGACGGACAGTCAGGCTACCTGGATCATGCCCTCGCCACGTCTAGCCTGGATACTCAAGTATCGGGTGTGACCGAGTGGCATATTAACGCTGACGAACCGAGAATTTTAGATTACAACCTTGAATTTAAAGGATCTGGAGCCTCACCTGACCTCTACACAGAAACACCCTACCGCTCGTCCGACCATGACCCAATTCTAGTTGGGATTAATTTGTCTAGCACCCTTACCGTAATCAACGGGGGCAATGGCAACAACCCCGTTAATGGCACCTCTGGCAGAGATGAACTCAACGGCGGTAATGCTAACGATACCTTAAATGGGGGCAATGGCAACGATATCCTCAACGGGAATAACGGCAACGACATCCTTAACGGGGGCGTTAGCAACGATATCCTAGTGGGTGGTAATGGTGATGACCTACTCAATGGTGGCCAAGGCAATGATAGCCTGACTGGTGGTAGGGGTAGCGATCGCTTTGTGTTAGCAGTCGATACAGGCATTGACACCATCACCGACTTTCAAGATAGTCAAGACTTGCTCGGCTTGTCAGGAAATCTGTTATTTGGGCAGTTGACGATTACCCAGGACACAGGTGTAAATGCTAGCAACACCCTAATTAGGCTGACAGGTAATGATGGACTGCTAGCGGTTCTAAGTGGAGTGCAGTCTAGCACTATCACTGCTGCTGATTTTGTAACGATTTAAGGGATTGGCGCAATAATGGTAAATTAATGTTTTAAGAAGGCAGGAAACAGGACAGTGCGGCTTGGTTAACAAAGTGTTTATCTGTTGAGGTGAACAGTCTTTGAGCAGTTCTTGAGAAAGAGTTATTGCCCAATAACTCTTTTTCCTCAAGAGGATCTTGGGTTAGGCACTTACCAATAATAAAATGCTATAAGCCTAGCTTTCGCCTGTTCGCGCAGCGTCCCGTAGGGAAGGGCGAAAGCGCCAAAGATATAGTCGTTTAGCCACAATATCCCTGAAGGGATGACAGAGAAGTTATAAAGCAGACTGGATAAGAGTCATAGCCCGTAAACCTTGCTGAAAATAGGGTAGTTTATTGAGCTTGAGGCGCATCAATTCATCAGCTAAATCAGCCCAAAATCCCATTGCCCCTATCCATAACTGACCATACAAACCAACCCAAAAGGCACTATTTAGCAAAACATGAACTGTTTAGTCGCTTGAATACCTGTCAAAAATAAAGAAATGCCAGGAATTAGTCCTAAAGATTGTAAGCGCTGGTGTGATTGGTTTTCTTGCCGAATATAGGATCTCTGCCCCTCTGCTCCTTCTTCCCCTCAAGCTTGTGAGAAATGCGGAACTGGCAAATTCTCATACTATTTCTTTATGAAGCACTTTATATTTTTGGCTTCTAGCTTCTTCCATTGTCTGTGTCCTACCCTGCTAGAAGCATCGTTTCTTTAAAAATTGTTAGAGAAACTTTATCAAATCCTTGCACAAAAAGCTCTCCACCCCCATATCACTCTGGAAATTAACAGGAATTTACT
>NZ_JACJQM010000211.1:0-6794 GCF_014696655.1 Nostoc sp. FACHB-888
CTCCCCCTCACAATGATTATCATTTTAATATTGAGTGAGATTTAATTTCCTCAAAGCCTTATGTAGTTTGAGTCTTGGTGTATTTCATACTGATTCAGGCTTGTCAATATTTAGATGCGTTTGCCCTGAACCTTGTGTAGCGCCGTTGGTCATCGGTAGAGCGCACCGCCAGAGATATTGCTTTTTTTGCTCCAACCACGATCGCTAACTTCTTGGCACGGGTCAGCCCAGTGTAAAATAGATTCCGAGTCAACATCATGTAGTGCTGCATATAGATTGGCAAAATCACCACTGGATACTCTGACCCCTGGCTTTTATGAATAGTCACGCACCACGCTAGCGCAATTTCATTGAGGTCAGCGTAATCGTAAACCACAGTCCGCTCACCATATTGCACTGTAACTTCCTGCTCTACAGTATCAATGGTGAGGATAATTCCTAAGTCGCCGTTGAAGACTTCGCGGTTGTAGTCGTTGGTCAACTGGATAATGCGATCACCCTCGCGTAACAAATTCCCACCTCTGTTAATCTCCACCTTGTCGG
Source organism: Nostoc sp. FACHB-888 (assembly GCF_014696655.1). Lineage (NCBI taxonomy): Bacteria > Bacillati > Cyanobacteriota > Cyanophyceae > Nostocales > Nostocaceae > Nostoc > Nostoc sp. FACHB-888. The sequence goes on from NZ_JACJQM010000211.1 coordinate 544, forward strand.
GGGCGGGTGGATTAATCAGCTGCTGTAACACGGTATTAAGATTGCGAGTACCCACAACTCCCCGTGTCATTGGGCAAAGCACTTGGACATCAGTAGCAGGATTAAAACCTAAGTCGGGGAGCAAGTCTGTAATCAACTCGCAGATTGCTTGCACTCCATGTTCAGGCTGATGACCTCCGCCATGCCATAGACAATCAGACACAGGATTGTCAGAGATTGCCTCGATTGTGGGATAAATTCCTCGGTTAATTTGATGAGCAGCAGTGATAATTGCGCTCTGTTGGGCTTGTCGAAATACTTGGGTTAACCGCACCACGGGAACTCGCCCAGAATTGATCAAGTCAGCCAGTATTTGACCTGGACCTACAGATGGTAGCTGGTCAATATCACCCACCAACAACAGTAGAGCGCCAGCCAATACTGCTTTAACCAAGGAGTAAGCCAGAAACAAATCAAGCATCGATGCTTCATCAACGATAATTGCTGTATGGGGCAAAGGATTCTCACTGTCACATTTAAATCCTCTTGTCCGGGGGTCAAATTCCAACAAGCGATGAATAGTCTTTGCTTCAAGTCCAGTCATTTCACCCAAACGTTGAGCAGCCCGTCCAGTTGGTGCTGCCATTGCAATAGATTTCCCCATTGCTTTCCATAAACTAACTATGGTGTGGGTAGTGAAAGTTTTTCCAACGCCAGGGCCACCAGTGAGGATCATGATTTTGGAGTAGGCTGCTGTTTCTACAGCTTGGCGTTGCTGTTCTGAAAGCTGAATTCTACGGCTGACTGTAAAGCGGTCAATCCAATCACGCACACGCTCAATGTCAGTGCCAACAGGATTTTCCAAGCGTTGGCGTATCAGTTGAGCTAAATTCTGTTCCGTATGAAAGTAAGTCGGCTTGTAGCAAAGTAGCGTTTTTTCTTCATCCCACTCTCTAATCAGGTCGTCTGTTAAAGCCATATCTTTAATAATGATCGCCACCGCTTCTTCTGTGGGCTGATGAGATTCGGTAGCCAGCAGTTTGATTACCGATTCAATCAATTCGCTTTGTGGCAGGTAACAGTGGCCATCTTCGGCAGCTTCACTTAAACAGTGGATAATTCCTGCACGGTAACGAAATTCTGAGTCAGGCGCAATTCCGATATTTCTCGCAATCTTGTCAGCAGTCAGAAAACCAATACCGTAGATGTCGACTGCTAGCTGGTAGGGGTTATTGGTGACAGTGGCGATTGCCTCATCCTTATATTGCTTGTAAATCTTCACAGCATAGGTAGTAGAAACACCATGCCCTTGGAGAAACACCATCACTTCTTTGATCGCTTTCTGAGTTGACCAAGCGTTTTTGATGAGAGTGATGCGCTTTTTGGCAATACCTTGGACTTCAATAAGTCGGTCAATTTGGTTTTCGATGATGTCCAGGGTTTCTAGCCCGAAGTGAGCAACAATCCGTTTTGCTGTGACTGGGCCAACACCTTTAATCAACCCACTACCCAAGTATTTTTCAATTCCAGTAAGAGTGGCTGGTTTGGTTTCTTTGTAGTTGACTACTTGGAACTGCGGGCCAAATTGTGGATGGTCACGCCAGAAACCAGTTAGTTGTAAAGTCTGCCCTGGCTGGATATTAGCAAAGCTGCCTACGATTGTGGTTAAGTCAGTGGCTCTGGCGCGGGTTAAGCGTGCCACGGTGTAGCCTGACTCCTGGGAATAAAAGGTGAGTCTTTCAACTACTCCAGTAATGGTTTCATGCTGGAGAGAAGCATTAACTTGCTGTTGGGAGTGGGCTGGGGAAGTGGACATTGCTTATTTAAAAATGCCGCACATTATTATAGGCCTGCAATTCCATTAAATATAGTACTTGCGTACTAAAATGTATACTTTTGCCGGATGTTTCTATAATAAATCTCCAGGCATCCATGAAAGCCCTTATCCACCGGACACTGTGCGAACAGGTTTTCATCCCCAAAAATATAAGGGTGTACAAACTCTCCTACTTAATTTGGAAGAGAGCTTTTATCTTTGGGATCTCTCTAAAACTCTAACTGTAAGCTGCTTTGCTAAATGACCCAAAACATTTTGGGTCACTTTTCTTGTAAAAATTCTTCTATTTTTACTAGCAAGCTTTCCGCTTCTTGGAGCTGATGTGGATCTTTTTCAATATTTTTCAGAGATTTTTTGAATTGCTTGTAAGCACTATCTAATCTAGTTCGGATAGGGTTTTCTGAGCTTGGTTTAAGAGCTTTAACCCTCTTTTTAATTTCAGCAAGTGAAAGATTGTTGGCAATTGCTTCCGATAAAAGTTCTTGCCTGATACCAGGCTCGTCAATTTTTGCAATCTCTAGTCCTTTGGTGTATTCAATTTTTCCTTGACGAACAGCTGACAAAATTTCTTGAGGTTTTTTCAACAAAGGAAGCCTAGTTTTGACAAAAGATTCCCAGGTAATTCCACCACAAAATGCAAAGACTGCTTGAATTTTGTCAAACTGAGGATGATCTAAAACGTTTTGGAGACCTGAGCGACGTTTGAGATTATCTATTTGATACAGCAGACTTATAGCTTCTTCAACAGTTGCTTCAATTGCTAAAGAAAGGAGTTTCAAAGTACCATCTAAGTCTTCTAAGGCACTAAAATCTCGACGATTTTTGTTTTCTGCAAGTGATGCTTTGAAAGCTTCAAGGTTGTTCCAGTTAAAGATTCTGACAGGAAGTGGATCGATTTCTGCAAACTCAGAACCATGATAGCGGCGTTTTCCAGCAACAAGTTCATATTCATCAGGCAACGTATTGCTTACTGGACGAACCCATAGTGGAGAGTGAATACCATTCGGTTTCAGGTCATTTAGTGCCCAAGCTTTTAGTTCATCCTGGTCATAGTAGTAGCGCACAGGCTGTCCACCTGGTACAAAACTGAAAGTTAGATGAATTTTACTACGGGGTATCCATACTACTCCTGAATCCTTACCTGCTTCATTCGGAATTATCTCGCTTTCGTCCGTATCAGGAGTAAAGCTTAAAATCTGTTTTAGGTTAGCAAGTCTTTGATTGGTTCCAGCTTTGCTAGTTCCTTCCAATCTTCCCATGCTTTTTTTCCTCCTCTTTTAATTTCATAAATTGGTTTCCCCTCGGCAGATGCATGTTCATAAACTTTTAACCGTTGGATTCCTTGTTCTAACACAGGTAAACCTTGTTCTCTAAGCGTATGAAAAGCAATTTCCCCGTCCGGCTCTGATGATGGAGGTACAACAGTTAACAGAACAGAATATTTAGTTTTTGGTGGAAAACTTTGAACCATCATGTTCAAAGCACTCATTGAGAGAGCAGAAGGAGTTGTAATAGCTAAAAGCAAATCACATCCGTCAACTAGCTCTTTAATTTCAGCAGAACTTGGTCGTGCAGGGGTGTCAATGACAATAAAATCAAAGTTCTCTTTTGCCATTATTCGATTAGCTGTATTTTCTGTAGCAACTTGAAAGGGTAGATAGCCGCGAGATCCCCAAACGGATGCTGACCGATTAGGATCATAATCAATGAGCAAAACTTTATATCCTTTCTGTGCGAACAGGCAAGCCAGACACACTGATGAGGTAGTTTTGCCCACACCCCCTTTAAAGGCAGTCAGTGTTACAAATTTGGTCGCCAAAATTCTGTTTCCGTTACTCGTGATTGAATTGCATTCTACCTTGCTCTAGCGGAGTTATTTACTTTATGAGAGTTTTTATAGATATTTGTACTGCTGACCCAAAACGTTTTGGGTCATTCAATATACAACTTCAACAACCGGAGTCAAGTATAAGCCTGGTGATTGTACTACTAATGAGTTATCAGTTGTGATTAGAATGTCTTAGCTAACAGGCTGATACCACGAGATTATTTTACCTAAAACGTTAAGGATACTTTCTTATTAAGTAATGCCACAGCCTTCCAAATAGAGAAAGTGACAGTTAAAATACGATTGTTCCACAGTTCGGGTAAGTTCAGTTAAACAGAAATGTCAATGAAATCTATCCAACGTTCATCCAAACCACTTTTTCCCTCAGCCAAAATCCAACAACTCAACCCGAAAGCCTGAACTTGTTGCTTACCGACCATTAGAGCAACCCCCAGTTACACTTCAGGCAGACCCAACTCCCAGTGATTACTCGCCGTCAGTAGAGCAGCAAGCCCAAACGGTGCCTCCTTTCACGTCAAAGAGGAAGGTTTCTGAGAAACCGCAACATTTAGAAAAAGGCAAAGCCAAACGTATCTCTCCTGACAAGAAAAAATCTAATTCACTGCAACAGCCCCAATTCACACTTCGAGAGGATGAAGAAGAGTTACTACCAGAGTGCTGTGAACATATCCAATTTTTGGACTGCGAGAAACGAGTGGGGCGCGTGATATTCGAGTGTTGGCACTGTCACCAGGGAATAATCTGTGAGTACACTGGAGAACCTATGATGGGAGAATACAAAGGCCATCCTTCACTAATTCAGGTGAAAGTCCAATGTCCTAATTGTGAGCAGACGGCGATTAGATTAACAACGGGTCAGGTGCTTTCAACAACAGCGATTCCTTCACCTTGGCAGGAATGATGGCACACTCCCTCTTCAAGAGTAATTGGTGAAAGATATTTACGATTGATAATGCAAATGAGATTTTTACCCTCAATAATAACTGCACTAACGGCACTGACACTAACTAGTTGCAGCACTACTACTGCTGAACAGTATGAAGCTACAGCACTCACCAGTTACACCTGGCAAGTTAAATATGCCAATGATCTAATTAGTCAACCACAGCCACGAATTGAAACTTTTGCGAATACTTCAATGTTGAATCGGAATGGATTCAAACCGCCAGGAGCAGTTGTTGGCCCAGATGACCGAGGGTTATGGTGGCCTACTTTACCGCCGCGGCCAAATGTTGATGAAGTTGAACAACGCAAAAAATCTCAAGAAGAGGCAGGCAAACCTGAATTGGTGAAAGATGTACAGTACAAACTGACCTATGGAGTGGGTAATACTCAGAACACGCTACCTACTAACTATGAAGTTTATCGACAAGTGGTAAAAGCTTACCCTCAAAGAACTCCTTTGGAATTGATTCTGGGTGTGAATGATAATTCAGTAGAGAAAGCTGAACCTGTAAGCAAGTAATAACGCACTCGTTACATAGTCAGCAAGAAGTTAAAGATCAAGACTGAATTGCTTTTCAACAAAATATTGATAGTAAAGTATAAATCAAAGAGTCAACGATGATCTAATTTAATTTCTGCTACGTTGATAAAAAAGATTTCAAAAATTCTTAATGGGGGCTATATGGGAGGCATATATACCCCAACAAAGCTTCAAGACTTTGATGACGTTTTGACCCCTATGTAGGGTACATATAGGTGATAAATGGGGTATATCTGACTAATTGAAATTTTGTGTCCCACTTAGCCCCCAACGGGATATGATAAGCTCTTGAGGCTGGACAAAAAGGGGGAGTTATTTTATTCTTCTCTACCTCTGCTTCTCCAAATCATCTCAACAGATAATTTTCACAAATTAAAGTGTATTACTTGGAGCCTATGTCAAACATTCACACCTTACAAAAAATTTTTCCTGCGGGTTTCGATAACGGTTACGGAAGTCTCAAACTTTTAGTCGAAGGCTTTGAAGTAGTTCGTGTGCCCAGCTATATTTCCACAGTAGAAATGGAAGATGTTCCAGGACGTGTAGTTTTTAACGGTACTGCTTACACAGTTGGAGAGTCAGCTTACCGTACAGGAAATTATTTTGACCGCAATACAGACAATAATGAAAATAAAGTCAACAACGCATTGTTGACTTTATTGGGTGCATTGGCACATCTCCCACACCGTAGGGCTTGGCACTTAAAATTAGTTGTTAGTTTACATGATGTTGGTCTGGCATCAGCACTAGAAAAAGTACCTAAATGGAGAATATCAGCCAATACTTGCTGGCAAACAATCAGATGTAAAAGTAGAAGTGCTGAAAGTTGTACTAGAGGGTATGGGTGCATTGTTTGGGCATCCACTACCAAAAAAATTAACCATTTTAGACTTTGGCAATGGTACGACCTTGTATTCCCGTTACAACCGGGGTCAGCGAGAAGTTCACACTGCCTACCCTATTGGTGTAGAAGTTCTCATCGATGATATCTCCCAAAAAATGAAACATTTAAATGGCGGAAAAATCGGAGATCCTTCCATTATCCGATTTTGTTTGGAAATGGGGCATACCCGATACAGCCGTGACATCGATATCAAAGA
>NZ_JACJQM010000212.1:0-6753 GCF_014696655.1 Nostoc sp. FACHB-888
TCATTTAATCCTGTCTTTATTACTACTGGATATTGAACGGCTTCGACCCTTAGCACTTAGTCATGGAATTGACATTACTATTTCCAGGTGCAAGATATGAGGTAAGCCTTAAATAATTTGCAGAGATGCTGAATTTCGTTCAGACTAGTGCTAGTGTACTATAAGATTTGTAGTTTAGGATTTTATTTACTTGGAAATAGTGTGTGAAAAGCGAGACTGCTTGTAGTAGAGCTACCCTTGGGACAAGAACGAAGGGCATGGGTCAGGTAAAAGAAATCGCTCATGTGGTTTTTCTATGCTCTGATACTGCCAGCTACATCACTGGATAACCTTTGGTTATTGATGGTGGATTCACAGTGAGTTGATTAGGATTTGAAACTCAACTGCGATTAATGAAGCGTTTGAGCATTATTGCTAAAAGTTCAGATGAATACTATGATACTATGCAATTGCTCGCATCTAAGTAGATGAAGTTGTTAGTAGTTGTTTGAAAGTAGTAAAAGCAATAAGGAGAAAAACATGAAACTTTGTAAAACGATTGTAATGGCTACGCTCATTATTACGGGACTCACTAGTCAGAGCGTCTTAGCAAATACTGAGAGAGAAATTCCTTTCGTTGGTCTATGGGAAGGTATCGATCCTGATGATGGTGGAAACCAGTTGCGTTCAATTACACTCAACGAAGATGGCACGCTCAGTTTGACTGGGAGTTCTACCTACTTCTCGCTGTGTAATGGACTACGTGGGGTCATCAATGGTACAGGAGAAATTCAGGGCATAGTTCTCGAGACTAATGTTACGCTCACATGCTCTAACTCTCCTCCATCCCTATACAAGGTTAAGGCGAAATATGAACTAGATAGGAAAAATGGTACTCTCGTAGAGCGCACAGATCTAAGGACAAAAAATAATAAACCGCCGATCGTTTTCCACCTCATCAGCCGTTCACAGGTTTATAGAAGGATAAAGGGAGCAACGCAATTTTCTGAAGTCGGACAAAAACGAGTGATAATGCTGCGACCCGACGGAGGTTATCGCTAAACAGAAAGTATAGTAACCTAGTAAAATAGATACTTACTAAAAAGTCTAAAACCTTAGTAATACTGAGAAAACTGTATCGTTATGGTTGTTGAGTTCTCTGATAGAGACAAAAAAGTGTACGATGCCCTTTGAGTAATAGTTTTACTCCTAAAGCATTTGGCGAGAGACGCTTACCCAACAGTTGCAATCGTAGATAAATAGTAGATAAATATTTTAATATAACTTTTCCATTAATTGTCAAAGTATTTAATCGCACCCGCTCCAAGTCATAGTCACTCACCCGCGCGATGGAATCCCTGAAGGTAAAAACCTCGTCACGGGGGAACGGCTTGGAAAATGGGGCAGGCTTTTTTGGGATGCTTGTCTGCGTAGATGGAGGATCGGTTGGATATGAAGCCTGCCCCATTTTCTCTGACGCTCGAAGACTCGCTACCGCTTCGCTAACGCCAGATGCGACACCTTTTTCAGATATTCCTGGGGACATCCATTCGATGCTGTAGAATCAGCAATCGTTAATCAGTTGAATACCTTGGACTATGCGGATCGGTGGCCCATCTAGTGACAACCGAAACTCGACCAACTCACCCAAGCCAAACACAGGTTTTTCTTGGGGCGGCGATGGCTGCGCCAACGCCAAGGGCGAACGCAAATTACCTGTACCAATAAGTTCACTACCCCAAACAGTAATATTGTCATGGCAAGTGTTGATTTCGTATTTCCAGCCTTGCAGCGACCATTCGACACCACAGCAGTAACCAAATGTTTTGACTCTTTTGACGTACACCCGTTCAAGCAAACTTACTAGCAACGGCGGGATTCGTTGACCCCAAGGTGGGGAGATGTACCAGCACTGTTCTAAGTTTTGGACAAGATTAGTCATACTTTGCTCCTTTTAAAATACTTTGTGCTGACATGAATAATTGAGTTGTAAAACTGGGAGATAGGGAATAGCCGATAATTGACCCCGCCGTAGCAGTTTCATTGGGGAATAATGCAGATATGGTATTTGAACTTAGTAGTGCTAATGTACTATAAAACTAGTAATATAGTATTTTATTAAGCACCAGTTAGCCTAACTTTCTAATGCTTCACTCTGCTTCCAAGTGAGAAAGATAATTCATGTGGATATGGATGCTTTTTACGCATCGGTAGAACAGAGGGATAACCCAAGCTACCGAGGGAAACCGTTAGTCGTCGGTGGCAGTCCGAATCAGCGAGGTGTGGTTGCAGCCGCCAGTTATGAAGCTCGTAAGTTGGTTGAAATTATCCACTGAGGGAGTACTTCTGAACTTTCCGTTTTTCTGGACTTTGAAGTGCCAGCCGAGAAAATCAAACCCATCTGTCGCGGCGGTAACTTTGGTTTTCTTTTGGCTTACATTCATTCCGCGTTTGCGGAGGAACTCGCTGATTCTTTCAAGTATTTCTATCGCATCATCTTCGGGTCGGAGTATAATAACCATGTCATCCGCGTATCGGATTGATGGCTCGACAATTCTTTCTGCCGATGTTTTAGGTGTAATCCTTTTACCCTGTTTGTATTGAACGTGGTATCTGTGGATACTCTCAATCCCGTTGAGCGCGATGTTAGCTAGTAGCGGGCTGACCACTCCCCCTTGTGGGGTTCCTTGTTCAGAGAATTCTGGGTTTACCCCTGCCTTGAGGCATCGGAAGATACCGAGTTTTAGACCTTTGGGGGCAATGAGTTCGTCCATAATTGCTGAGTGATTAATCCTGTCGAAGCATTTTTCGATATCAAGTTCTATAACTCTTTTATCTATTCCTTTACTTTGTGAGCATAGGTTGTCAAAGATGTACTTTTGTGCGTCATGGGCAGAGCGCCCAGTTCTAAACCCATAACTCCGAGCATGGAAAGTGGCTTCGTGTGCTGGTTCGAGTGCGTATTTTGCTAGGCATTGCCAAGCCCTGTCTGAGATGGTAGGTATCTTAAGCATTCTGGTAGTCCCGTCCTTTTTAGGGATGGGGATTTCCCGTAGTCCTTGATGCTTCCAATTTCCACTGTTCATTCTCAGTAGTTCTTCAAGGTTGAAGCGTTCTTCAAATGAGAGGGATTTTTTACCATCAATACCTGCCGTCTTTTTGCCAGCATTTAGCTGAGATACAAGTCTAATTGCAAGAAATCGAGCCGAGGTAGATTTAAGAATAAGCTTTTGAAGTGACCTAGCTTTCCGCTTGTCTCCAACTTGAACCGCTTTATACACGCGCTTTTGAAGGCGGAAAAGATTTCGGCGGAATTTCTTCCACGGTAGGGCTTTCCAAGATTCACTAGTTTTATAACTGTGTCTAATCATTTTCTCTTCTCTGGTTAGTGTATTCTGAACACCTCGCAACAATTACGTTGCGTCCTACCCGAATCAAAGGGATTCCGTATCCCGTCTTACCTACCTGGGGTTCGACTTCCCCAAGACCTTTGATTCGTTTTTATTCGTTCCCTCGGTTAGATTGATGAGCCACTGCGTTGCGGTGAGGCAGTCTGGTCTTGGGGGTTTCCCCCATGAGGAACTGCCGAACCCGAAGGGGGGTTCCCCCCGTTGTAGCATGTGGCGTTGTTCCGTTAGGTGTAGCCAATTCAACCATTGGATTCCCTGGACTCTTACCGCTTCTATGCCAATGGAGCGGCGGGAATTATTTCCAATAGAGTCGGGGGGTTTGTGTTGCGCCCCGCTCGAGTGTAGGTTGCTTTTTAAGGCTCGATTTCACTGTAGGAACTCCCTGTTAGCACCAGTGTCAACCCGCAACGGTTGTCTGATTGCACCCTGTTCCCAGCTTCACCCTGTAGAAACCGAGTCTACTCAGTGTGGGCAGATAAGGAGTCAATTCTGAGTCTGAATGGTAGGACTTTCACCTACATCTGACCGAGAGTTCAACCTTTGGTGACAGTAATCTGCTGTCAGGCTGGATTAGTTATTTACGGGCTAAATACCGTGATTCACTAATCAACGAATCGCACTGGGATTCACTCAGCAATGCCGTCAGTAAGGCATCATGTAAAAATAAGTTGTACAAAATTTATTTGGAATAGCTTGCTAAATCTAGCTTTCGCACAAAAATTGTTCAGGTTATTTTTACACAAATCCTAACAGCAATTGCCAAATGCCCTGGACTTATCTTTGTCAGACCGAGATTCGACGTTTACCGAGAGATTTCCACTTCAATTCACGCTATCTTTAAACGCTACAGTGATTTAGTGGAAGGGGTTGCGCTAGATGAAGCATATTTGGACGTTACTGAGAATAGGCAAAACATCCCTTACGCTTCTACTATCGCAAGATATATTAAAACTGCAATTTTTGAAGAAACTCAGTTAACGGCAACTGCGGGTGTGTCGATTAACAAGTTTCTTGCAAAAATGGCATCAGGTCAAAATAAACCCAATGGACTAACGGTGATTTTGCCAGAGCAAGCGATCGCCTTTGTAGAACAGCTGCTGATTGAGAAGTTTCACGGCATTGGAGAGGTGACGGCGGCCAAGATGCATTTACTGGGGATTCATACTGGTGCAGATTTAAAGGAGCGATCGCTTTTGGAGCTAACACACCACTTTGGTAAAGCTGGTCAGTATTACTATAAGATTGCCAGAGCAGAAGATGACCGCCCAGTTGAGGCGAATCGAGTTCGCAAGTCCATTGGTGCAGAAACCTCATTTGCAAATGATTTAAGCGATGTTGGTCAGATGTTGCAGGAACTCGAACAGATTGCCCAAATTGTCGAGCAACGGTTAGAGCAGCACGAAACACGGGGCCGCACATTAACTTTGAAAGTCAAGTTCTCTGATTATCAACGTTTAACCCGCAGTAAGACAATGCTTGCTCCTATCAGTGAACTCTCTACGATTTTTGAGATAACTAAAGCGCTGTTTGAGTCGATTGATCTGGAGAATCGCAGCATTAGGTTGTTGGGGATTTCGTTGTCTAACCTTGATAACGCCAAACAAACCCAAGTAATTCAACTGCCACTATTTGAGAATACAGGCATTATATTTTAGCGTTCGCGCTGTTTAAATACTGACTCACCCATGACAGAAATCATCAACTCTTAATTGGGCTACATATCAGATACCTGCCACCCGGAGTTACCACAGAGCGTTTTTGAAAAGAGAAGGTAAGCGGAAGAGTCGGGGTGTAAAAGTGCAGAAGAGATGAAGTCTCTTAAGTAGAAGAGATAATTGTATAAGTTCTTTCCCTTTGCCCCTCTGCTTTCAAGAGGGAAGAGATGTCTTAACCGAACGGTATTGGGGGGAGCAAAGCGCTCGCCATTGAACTACAGCTTGCCTAAAAAAATCTAGATACGTGTACATATTTAAAGTTAGTGTCCCCTTGTAACCAGTCTTTTAGATTAAGGGTTTAAACTAAGAGATATTTAACTGTGTATCAGATAAACACCTGTTTGCAGCTTTAAGGAAAGTCTTATGAAGTCATACGAAAAAATTATTTCGGAACGGATAAAAGAGCAGCGTAAGAAAAACAGTCAAAAGCAACAAAGAGTTGATAGATTGTACGGAATTGCCTCTACTTTGGGGGGAATAGGACTATTAATTTATGCTTTGTTAAGCTATCAAGCAGTGTCTAACCTAGAGAAGAAAGGTTTTTCAACGGCAGGTATCATTACTAAGACTACAACTCATACATCAGGATATAGATCAGGGGGAGGTGTAGGCGCTTATGTACAAACCTCAAGTTATATGTCTACTATTGAGTTTCAAACTAAACAAGAAAAAATAGTTAAGTTTAAAGCTAATGATATTTGTTGTCAGGGAAGAAAGATAGAAATATTATATAATCCTGATAATCCTCAGCAAGCAATAGTTAAGGCAGAGCTTAGTATTTTTGATAGAGTTAAGCAGCCAATTGGATGGGGATTATTTCTGACGCTTGTTGGAATAGGATTTTTTGCGGTTGCAGAGATCAAGTATGGTGAATTAAAAAATTAATAAAATTAAACGTTCCGATTACCTCTCCCCTGAGTTTGATGGCATGCTCAAAATTTATGCAACGAACTGGCTCTGTTGTAAACTTTGTCCAAATTGCTTTGTAAAGCAAGAGTAATTTCAGCTTTTGGCTCCGAGTCCCTAAAATCTCCTTCCAAAAGAACCCAGTGAACAACTTTAGTTACTGTCAAGCTTTCTGCTTGAGAATAGATGTTTTGATTTAGATAAATCTCTACAAATTCACCAATATTGGGTACTCTGCTCATTGGAACAACTGTCACAGATTCACGATTGAAATCAGGCCTAATATTTAAAACAGAATCATCAAAAATTAACGCAACTGGAATCATTGTTATTACTTATAGTATTACAAATGCAATGAATAAGAAGTAAGCCTTGAGCCATTGAAGAGAAATATATAATTGAGTACAAGCCGTAAATAGAATACTGCTAATTCCGGTTGGGAACTCAACAAGAAAGATGAAGATCAATACAATAACGTGATAGATATATGCATTGCTTTCGGGTATTTTGCATTATTGGCAACATAACCAAGACCTAGCACATAGGCGTTGTGTATATCGTGCTAGTTAAATATTGGGTATTTTAGTTAACAATGAGTAGGTAAAGAATGGTTGTGTACAACGGGGTCAGAGTTACATGGTATAGTCTGTTCAGACGCTGACAACTCGGTTATGGAGAGAGAGCGAATCAACTCCCGAATCACATCAGTTGCAGGTCTACCTGTCATTGCACAATATCGTTCA
>NZ_JACJQM010000213.1:0-6724 GCF_014696655.1 Nostoc sp. FACHB-888
GTTCAGCCTTCGGTGACAGTAATCTGCTGTCGGGCTGGCTTAGTTATGTACGGGCTGATTACCGTGATTCACTAAGCAACGAATCGCACAATTTCTTCTAAGGTTAAACCCAGCGCTGCACGAGAAAGAGTTTCAAATTCAGCATTTTCTAGGGAAACAGTAAAGGTTAACTCTTGCTCCCTAGCAGACTGTTGTAAGTCATGCAAATAAGAAGTTATATGTTCAAGTATTTGGTTAATACTAGGTAAAGGGACTTCACAATAAGGAATCAATCTGATTAGCGATTCGTGTAGTTGTATGTTTTGACCCAACAAGACAATGCGTTTATCTGTGGGTTTTAACCTGTGGTAAAGGTTTTTTACCTTGCTTAAAATCTCCCATGATAATTGGGGTGAATTCTTAGCAATAAAGGGGTGAATATCTCCGAGGATAAATACACCGTTTCCGCTAAAATTCGCAATGTAATCAAACACATATAACAATGGATCAGCGTGTTGTGGTTTCTTATACTCTGCAACTGGTTTAAACACCAATCCCCCATCTGCTGCGATTAAACATTGCTCCAAGGTTGATACTCCCAGATTCCAGAAGAACACTGGAGATGAGAGCTTATTGTTAGCTTCAGCAGTTAACCACTGAATAATCGTCGCTTCATCAGGAGACAGAACATCAACCGCAGCGATGGGGATTTGTGAATCTAATGTGGAGAGCAGATTTGAGAGTTTCATTGTTTTTCAATTTGATAAGGTAATGGAGCTAGTTCATCGTGAGTATTAACAAGTCTCACGACTACTTCATAAACTTCGGCATCGCCGTTAAAAACTTCCGATGTACCGTTGTTCTCTTGGTAGGCAATTGCAGTAACTATGGCATTCAACAGCACACACACCCCTTTCAGTATTCGCTTTGATGATCACGGGCTGGCGTGGTTTTTGCTGGGCGTAAACGTGAAGGAAAGGATACTCTTTAGGTAGGTACATAAAATTTCTTGGGGGAACCCAATCGTCACGGTTCCCCTTTTTCCTGATTTACTGCCGTAAGCGAATAGAGTGGGTTGAAGTTGTCCGAAGTTGTTGGGTTTGGGCTTCGTCCTTAAACGTGCGATCGCTCTCGCTGACAACTCCAAGTGCTTCTTCAAACGGTTGTGTAGCCGATAAACAACTCGCTCCCTCGAACCCCTCCGCCTCCACTCGAACTTCACCTGTAGCATTGTCGAAATGAATCAGTATTGAACGTTCCATATTTATCTCCTTTGATATTGCTTAACTTCTTGATGTCCACTGAAGGTAAGGCGTAGAGTTTGCCCTGTGCCGTTAGTTTCTTCAGCAATATTGCATTCCCCAAACTGCTCTTGTAACTCGGCAGCTTTGGCTCTCACCATCCGTTGTCCATAAGCCAGCATTAGTTTATTGCTGAAAAAGTCTTGTCCCAACTTCGGAACTGTTTTATAACTGTCGTGTATTACCTCGTACACGGCGCTTGACTGATTCCACTTGAATCCGATGTCTGCACGGGCTTTTATGGTGCGGCCAGATACGATAATTTCAGCACTTTGTCCTTGAGAGCCACCGTAGTATCCTTTTAGTGATTGTGCTGTTTCATGAACTTGCGGATTCAGTTTCAAATCTTGTAAAGCTTGTACTAGACATTCACGGTTACCAAGCTTGGTTTTAACTGTTGAGAAATGCGACATTTTTAGCTCCAAGGCTTTTAAATTGGTTTGAAAAATAGTAGGAGTGTGATCTCCTTTTTGGGTTATTGTGGAAACTGCATATTTACTACGTTGTTCGAGTCTTGAGCGAATGCATCCTCGCCCAAGACTGTTTTTTACCTGAACTTAAACGACATGACCGTAGCTTTCGATAAGCCCACGTCGCCAGTTGCAAGTGATTGTAGATTGCGTTGTTCATCTAACAACTTGGCGTGGATAGAATCCATCTTTTGTTGCAACTGACTGCGCCCATCACTGCCAAGATTTTTTGACTCAATCGCTGGATCGTTAACGATAGAATCCAAGTGCGCCATCATTGCCTCCAAACTGCTACCAGCCTCCGGGTCTGCGTTTGCTAGTAGTACCTGAACCTTCATCAAATGGCGTTCCATTTTCCTTTTAAACTGTATGGGTTTGCGTCCTGGCTCCCAATCAGCCAACTCTTCAAGCAACTGTGCGGCGAGTTGTTCACCGCCTGCCAGGGCTGATTCCCTTAGCCGTTGCTCGAGATTTTGGTCATACTGTTGGATGAACTTGGTAATCTGGTCTAGACATTCGGCTTGCTGCTGGTTCAGTTGTTCAGAGAGGGCAGGAATAATTACCGGGCGACCAATAACGACTTGTAAATAGTCTTCAAGATCGGTCAGAATCGGAAATGCTCTTAACAAGTTTGCTTTGACTGACTCTTGCTTATCCTGTGCTAATTCCCAGGTGTTAAGTGAGAGAAACTGGTCAATTCGCTCTTGGTAATCTTCGAGTCCTGCTTCGTAATCAACTTTTAATTGATTGCGTAAACCAGGGGCGATATTATCTCTGATATTAATTAACTGATTCCAAACGAGTGGAGCCAAATCAATCGGACAGACCCAATCACCAGTATCAGCAGACATCCATTCTTGAACTGAAGCAATCTCTTGCCTCAGTTGGGCAGCAGCTTCATCAAGCTTTTTGAATACCTTGATACCTCGCAACCCAACTTCAGAATTAGTAACTTTAACAAGGTCTGATTCGATTTCAAAGACTTCAGCTTTTAGCACATCTGCCCATTTAGGTGCGGCAGATTTTGTACTTTTCTTTAGCTGAATGCGAAATCTAATGCGGGTTTTATTTAACTGTGAGAAATTGTGGCGCTCGACTACTGCATCAGTGAGAAAATTTGCAGCGATAGGGTTGTCAATTACTTGTACCATGATTATTCACCTCAATCATTACTTTTCACTTTCAATTCAGCGAAGCTTTCTTTGTGGCTATTTCTCAATTTGTGAATGTCTGTAGTAGCTCTATAGATTACTTTTGTAGAGCCATTTTGTAGTCGAACAGGTCTTTTGATGACTGGCGGTTTATGTGTTGGCATGGCTCAAAATAGCTGAATTTGCTGTGAATTATCCTGTACCACAGGCTTTTCATAAACCATGCCTTCGACTTCATAACAGCGAGTCATGAGTTTGTTTCGATTTAATCGAAAGCTGGCTTTTTTTCTTTGATTTGGCAGAGGTATAAATAGATATTGCGGGTGTTTTATAGTACCTTCATCACCCAAGTATCGAGAAAGCGTACCGTCGATTTGGTAAACTTTTGAGGAGCTTAAAAGCGTTGAGTCGTAGACTTTAATCAAATTTGTTTCCATCTGATTAGTATTGAAGTAGAGTGTGCGATAATCTTTGTGGAATCGATTTTTCTCTACAGTTGGACTGATTGAATCTGACTGTAGAGTTTTTCACGCATAATTCGTTACCTTTGCGTTAATTATTGATTGGGAGTGCCATTCGATTACAGATAGAAATGCTCAAAAATCTGATTAAGTTTTTCTTTTAATTCATCTGACAGAGCATTAAAATCAAACTCTTTAGAGTCCTAAACTTCATCCAGACTTGTAGACTCATCAACGATATTTGCAATCAAACAAGATTCATCGTCATAGTTCCAACCATTTGCTAAAAGCCACGGCAAAACTCCATCAGATTGCAACAACTTGGACAGGTCAAATGAGTCAGAAAACTGTTGTAAGTTCTCGAGGCTAGGGGGAACGATTGTTGTTGTCATTTCTTGTTATTAGTCGATAAGTAGACAGCATGTATTAGCTGTAGACAAAATTTGAGCAACTTCTAATTACAGTTGCCCAAACCCTGTTTGCAACGAGTTAAAACGCCATCTCAAGAGCAGCCTTTGTCACAGCTAAAGCCTGTTCCCAGATTTGTCGCCACTCTGTTTGCTCGTTGTAGGATGCCATAATTAATTCTGACTCTACCCATACCCGACAGAACAACACATTTTCATCTGTCCCTGGCTGCGGCTGTAGTGTGATGGGAGAATATAATTGTTGTGGGGTCAAAGTTGCGATCGCCGCAAGTATGCACTTTGAAAAATGCGTATCGTAGCCTGATTCTAGAATATACGTCCGGTCTGCTTGAATAGTTATTAGCAACTTGCAGGTTTCTTTTTTGCGGCGTTCTGTATTCTCAAACCGCAGTTCTTTAAGATATCCAGTCAAGGCAGTTTGAGGAATAGCACTCGGTTCACTATTATTCAGGGTATACCAAAGCGAACCGTGCTGACGATTACAGTAGATTTTGCAACTGCCAGCATCAGAATGCAATCCCAGTTTCGGTTTATTGATTGAAGCGACCAACTGCTTGAGTAGTTCCTCTTGACGTATCAAGGCAGCAAGTAATTCGCAATTTTCTTGAGGGTTCATTGTTCAGTACCAATACATTTCACTTTCGCATTGGCGAAGCCGTAGACTTCTTGAAGCAGCAGGCGCGACCGATGTAGATTTCGGTCAAAAGAGGCAAGAGAGCAGGGAGCAGGGAGAAGGATTAGACGGAGCTTGTACTCCGACCAATCGAGAGCGTCCTTTATGACGGGGCTTGATACCCATGTTCCGCTCCGCTTCACGGCTTTAGGGCAGGGATTGCTCCCCCTGCCCCTCCGCCTCTTTGGTCACGCCTACTGATTTTTTTACGCCGCTATCAACTCCCGACAAACTTGCGGCAGTTCAATCGGAGCAGTTGCCCTGGACAGTCCCTCTACAGCCTCTTCCACACTCCAATATTGCACTCCATCGCCACAGCGCCAGTAGTAAGTCTTGGGGTCGTTTTCCCATAACTCATCAACGTTTCTGACCTTAAAGACAATCCCCAAGAACTCACCATCTAGATATACGTTGTGAGCCGTCTGAAGGTCAGTGCGTCCTACATAGGTCAGTCGATAGCCGTCTACTGGTTCGCACAAGTCTTCTGCACGAGTCCCGCGATACCCACAGTTACCGCACCCATGTCCTTCGCAGTCTGGACAGATGGCAGCAGGCATATTCCACTTCGGTAGGGTAAAATCCCATTCAGCCGGCGGGGTTAATATTCGAGCCTTGTGGGAAATATAACAACCAGCGTGACCGATTACCTTGTCAGGATAGTACTGGACGCTCAACGATAGCCAGTCGCAATCACCTAACAAGCCAATTTTGTCGGCAGCTCGTTTCAATTCCTCATCTTCCTTGTGATTGCGCTCTACTGGAGCAGAAAGACTCGCTTTAATGTCTGCAACAGCGCGTTTGAATGGCTCTTTGTGGTATCGAGCATAGCCGTGGGTCATTTTCACCCAAACCGTAGTGTCATCTTCACTAATCCAAATAGTCACCACATCTTCGGGCTGGCAGTTTTTAGAGTAGTCCGACTGATTTACGATGGTTGCAATGATTTGGCGATCCTGTGTGGTTAACGGATCTTTTGTTGGCGCAGGGGCTAAACTTTGTGTCATCATTAGAAATTGCCTCTTCTTTAAATGGTTGTGGGCATAGGGGCGATCGCACAGTTTGTCCGACCAGCGATCGTCCTATTTTTAATGGTCAGTTTGTTATGCTTTCAGCACAACACTCTCAATTTAGAATTGGCGAAGCCTCATTTTTCTTGCTCCTAACCAGTAGTTAGAGCTACTAAGCAAAAGACATAGTGCGTCATGCGACCGACGGCTTCAATAGTATTATTTGCTAGCCACTGCACTAAGGCGATTGCTTCTGCTTTTAATAAAAGGCTTGCTCAAAATGGCTGTGTGTCCGTTGATTGCTTCTCCAGGCTTCTTTACCTACTCAATAGAGCTTGTGCTATACCCCGGTGATCATGTCTCTAGACTATGTTTAAATTCGGACGTTAACTCGATTGGCTTAAGCACCGTTTTATTTACTAAGAGGTTGGTGCTTGTTTCCTCTCATGCTTAAATCATACGTCAACGTAGTTGATGTGTCAATAGTGTTGACGTATGAAAATTATTACGTTAATGTGTTTATTACGCCAATAGTATTAATGTGTGTCGCCAAAATACACAAGGAACATCAACTATGTTGATACATCAACGAGTTGATCAGAATATGCTTGAAATGTTCGAGCGTATTCCGATGCAAAAAATGACTAGGTTCATTGATCTGTCCCAATTTTGGACGAAAGAAACAAATCTCTCTATTGAACGAGCGCATGAAATGACTGGGCTTGATAAGCGCACATTATCATCTGCTAGGCGTGGATTCTTGGATAGGTGTCAAATTGACACTATATATAAACTCTTAGAATTAGCTTCTGAATTAGCAGGCAGAGACGTTGATTTCAAGGAAATCATCAGAAATGACGAAACTAGATAACAAAAACTAAAAGCGATCGCTCCCCGCCAAGAGCGCGATCGCCTGAACTAATTCCCGATCAAAGAACTAGTCATGTTTAACTTACCAGTTATCAGCAAACTTCTCAAAGACAACTCTGATTTTTTCACTACAGAAGGGTTGTCTGCTTTGCTTCAGGATTGCATCTGCCTGAAATACGCCCAATACCACAGATTCACCTACCCTTCACTGCTAGTAGACAACAGCATTTACCTGGAACTCGCTCAACTGAATAACCAGGGCAAACGCATCTAAATATTGACGAGCCTGAATCAGTATGAAATACACCAAGACTCAAACTACATAAGGCTTTGAGGAAATTAAATCTCACTCAATATTAAAATGATAATCATTGTGAGGGGGAG
>NZ_JACJQM010000214.1:0-6594 GCF_014696655.1 Nostoc sp. FACHB-888
CTATGAGTCTCTCAGGAGTCTGTGGCAAAAAATTACTCTTCAATACGCTGTTAGTTTAACAATTCTACTTTTTGATTTAAATAAATAAATTTAAAAGATAGTTGGATACAGGCTATAACCGAAAGAATGCAAACTTTCTTCAAAAATTTAACCCTTGCAACTGTGTTTTGTAATTTCTATAATAAAGTCAATTAAAGGTTGCAATCAACAAAAATAGCTAAAGAATTGTAGTTGTTGTTATTTTGATTTAGACAACAAGTACTAAGTAACTACACTTTTTCCGCTATTAATCCAGTTATTAGGGAGAAAAGATTAGAATCGGCGAAGTCCAAATCAACATATTCATTGACAGAATTAAAGGAGAAGTGAATGACTTTACAAAACAAAGTTGCTATTATCACCGGGGCTAGTGGTGGTATCGGCGAAGCAGTTGCCAAGGAGCTAGACGCAGCGGGCATGAATTTAGTGCTCACAGCGCGATCGCAAGATAAACTTGAACACCTCGCGTCAAATTTGCAACATGCCAAAATCGTTCCCGGTGAGATCACAAACCCTGAATTGCCACAAAAATTGGTAGATTTTGCCATCCAAACCTTTGGCCAACTTGACGTAGTTTTTAACAATGCAGGCGTGATGACTGTAGGGCCAATTGAAGTTGTCGATATCGAAGCAATCTGTCAAATGGTTCGAGTCAACGTAGAAGCTGCTTACAGAATTGGCTACACAGCGCTCCGGCACTTCAAAGAATCTGGTAGTGGATTTTTAATCAATACTTCAAGTATTGCTGGGCTAAAAACAGTTCCCCAACTAGGTGCTTACTGCGGTACCAAATTTGCGATCGAGGCCTTTACAGATTCCCTCCGCGTGGAACTTGCAGGAACCGACATTCGTGTATCAAGCATTGCCCCAGGTACTGTAGATACGGGCTTATACGATAAATGGGGAGACCAGCAAAAGGATTTCATCTATTCAGGAGGTGTACTGCAACCAATAGACATTGCCCGTTGTGTTCGTTTCATCTTAGAACAGCCAGGTAACGTCCTTATTCCCAGGCTTTTAGTAGTTCCAGCCGCTGAGCCAGTGTAATACCAAATCCGCCTAATAGGACTTAATTTTTCTTTACTAGTCCAATCAAACCTACTTTTTTAGTTTAAAGAACAGCTAACAATGGTAACAACAAATCCTTCCTTGACAAATACCTCTACTGACTTCCCTCAAGTTAGAAAGCTTTGGTCAGGTGTAGATATTACAAATTTTGGGCCTTATTATGAGGCTTTACAAGCGCGGCTGATTGACTGTATTTGGAATGATGAATCACTCAAGCAAGAAATACTAACCAATCCAAAAGTTGTGTTTGAAAGAGAAACGGGAATCAAATTTCCTGCAAATTTAGAGGTTAAGGTTTTAGAAGAACCTGAAAAAACGTTCTATTTTGTACTTCCTGCAACTCCACCAGTTGAAGAGCATTGGTATAGATATGAACAGTTTGCTAGCTGGTGGCCAATCATTGATACTTTTTGGTATTTTTACTACCGACTTGCTGGCGCTACCAAAGCTAGAGCTTACAGAGAGTGTTTACAAGCGTTATGGATAGTTCGTTCTTGGACTAATGAAGCCTTCCGTCAAAAACTCCTTACCGATCCAAGATCCATATTTGAAGGAGAAATGGGAATACCATTTCCTGCTGATTTGAAGATTCAGTCATTAGAAGAAACCTCGAATCTCGTCTACTTTATTCTTCCCAAGAATCCGCAATTAGAGAAACTTGATGATAGTGTGACTGTTGGTGAATGGTGGAAAGCATCACATGGTTTGTGGTGGTGGTATACCTCATTGCGATTCCGACAACCAGCTATGAATACAGTAACAGGAGTAGTTGGATAAGTAATTAATGACTTAACAAAAATGCTTGATGTGAAAAATAAACGAGCCAAAGCTTTGTAAAGAGAAGTCTAAGCAGAGTCTTCCTATTATCAAAAATTCGGGAATTTTTCCATCAGTAATTAGCGTAGTTTTTCAAAGAACAAAACCTACATTTAGGCGATTGTTTATCAA
This sequence comes from Nostoc sp. FACHB-888, assembly GCF_014696655.1. Lineage (NCBI taxonomy): Bacteria > Bacillati > Cyanobacteriota > Cyanophyceae > Nostocales > Nostocaceae > Nostoc > Nostoc sp. FACHB-888. The sequence goes on from NZ_JACJQM010000214.1 coordinate 2,056, forward strand.
AAAAATTGAAATATTGAAATACAATCGCCACTTTATTTATTAGCAACCAATACATTTACATTTTAAAAAAATATTTATTATCTACACAAAATAACTGGATTGCTATAGGGCTATGATTTGATTTCTGAAAAAGATCCGTACAACTCGAAAAGCATGATTCCATATTCTCTACTCCCGTTCGGCTACGATCACGGCAAGCCTACTCATCACTTCCCGCCTGTTACGCTTCGCACACCACGTAATAATTTCAAAAATCAAATATGATTCCTCTAGTTGAAAATTTGGAAGATTAGAATCATAATTTGTTAGTAGAAATTTCTTTTCTAGGAAACTGGGCATCATCAGATTTTGGAGAATTCTATGATTCATAAGCCTTTTAAGCGCCGCTACTTTATTCAGAGTGCTGCACTATTTTCTGCTGGTTTAGCAGGTTCATTTGCATTTCCAAATCGGACTCGTGCTAGCGATGATTATATAGACGCAGTAGTAATTGGTAGCGGTTTTGGTGGAGCTATTGCGGCTTTACGATTAGGGCAAGCTGGTATTAACACATTGATTTTAGAGCGGGGTAAGCGTTGGCCTATTACACCCAATCAAAATACTTTTGCAACTTTCGATAAACCTGACGGTAGAGCTGCTTGGCTGAGTGCAAAATCTGTATTTAACGATCCTATAGATGTGTATACAGGAGTTTTTGAAACACTAGAAGAAAAAGGAATTATTGTTGTTAATGGTGCTGGTTGGGGAGGTGGGTCGTTAGCTTATAACGCTATTACCTATAAACCTAAACGGGAAATATTTTATAAGGTTTTTGATTATTCTGTTGTTGATTATGACGAACTAGATTCGATTTACTATCCTCGAGTTCAAAAAATGCTGAAAGCATCACCAATTCCACAGGATGTTTTAGCTACTACTTACTATGGTAAAACCCGATTTTTCATGGAGAATGCAAACAAGGCCGGCTTGCCAAGTTTTTTACTAGATCTAGCTGTAGATTGGGATGTAATTCGTCAAGAAATTAATGGCTCAAAAACACCTTCTGTTATAAATGGTCAATGTTGGTGGGGTGTTAATAGCGGAGCAAAAAATAGTTTAGATCGCAACTATCTTCCTCAAGCTGAAAATACGGGTAAAGTAAATGTTTTGACTCTACATTTAGTTACAGATATTGCTAAAATACCTGGACAAGAAAATTACCGTGTTTTCTGTAATGAAATTAATGAGTCAGGAGAACTTATCAGGAAAAAAACCTTTACCTGCCGCTATTTATTTATAGCAGCTGGTTCTGTTGCGACTTCTAAGCTTTTGGTTAAAGCTAAAGCAAAAAACTCATTACCTCAATTAAATAACTTCGTTGGTAAAGACTGGGGAACTAATGGAGATAACATTACAATTAGATCGGGTTTAGCCTCTTTAACAGGTAATGGAGGAACCGCAGGTGCTGTTATTGAGCAACTTGATGGGCCAACTCCTATAGTTGTAGAGAGTCTTGAACTGGGGAATAATCCTGACGGTATACAATCTTGTCTTGGTTTAGGTATTCCTCATTCAAAGGGTAACTTTACATACGATTTATCTACAGATAGTGTTAATTTGGAGTGGCCAGGATCTGCGGATGATCGCATTGTGAAAAAGACAGAGCTTCTTTTCGCAAACCTTGATAAGAGCCTTAATACTTTTGGAAAACAACCTCGGCATCAAACCCAAGAGGGGATGATGATGATATCAAGATCCCAAAATAATACTGCTGTATCTGAAAATAACGCTGCTGCTATTACTGGTCATCCTTTAGGTGGTTGCGTTATGGGAAAAGCTTGCGATCCATTTGGACGGGTATATGGTTATCCTAGACTTTATGTTGTTGATGGTGCGCTGATTCCAGGCTCTACAGCTTGTACAAATCCTTCTTTTACCATTGCAGCTTTAGCAGAACGCTGTATGGACAAAATCATTGCAGAAGATATTAATGGTTAGCTTATCATATCTGCAAAATAAAACTTAACTCAGTCATTTACTTAACAAAGCCATGCAAATACTAATCACCATATAGAGTAACACTGCTAAATTACTGCTGAGGTTATTGATGAGCGTGAGATGGTACTTTGTGTCGGAAACACAATTATGAAAACAGAAAAAAGAGTTGCAGTTATTACAGGAAGTTCTAAAGGCCTTGGTTTTGAGATTGCCCGGCAATTAGCAAAGCTAGAAAATATTCAAGTTATCATGTCCAGTCGAGACGAAACACAGGGATTGGAAGCTCGTGGTAATTTAGTACAGCAAGGTCTTGAAGTTGACTATCTACCTTTGAATGTAATTGATGACAAAAGTGTTGTAAATTTTGTCGGTGCGTTACACAAACAGTATGGGAGAGTAGATATATTAGTCAATAATGCAGGCGTAAATTCTACAAAAGAGCCTGAAGAAAGCAGTATACTAACTGCGAAATTGGATACGGTTATCTCGTCATTTGCAGTCAATACAGTAGGTCCATTACGGATGTGCCAAGCACTGATTCCTTTGATGAAAGAGCGTAATTATGGGCGCATCGTCAATGTATCTACTGAAATGGCATCCTTGAATCTTATAAGTAATGATTTTTATGTTATTGCTCCCTCATATAGGCTGTCAAAAATTAGTTTAAATGGAGTGGCTTGTCTGTTGGCAAAGGAGTTGAAGGGCACTAATATCTTAGTCAATAACTATTCTCCTGGATGGATGAAAACTGATATTGGAGGAGCAGATGCGCCCTTGACCACAGAAGAAGGTGCAGAAACAGCTGTTTATTTAGCTACACTGCCAGATGGTGGCCCTCAAGGTGGCTTTTTTGCAGAGATGAGAAAGTTTGGCGGGCCATTTCCTTTGCCTTGGTAACAGTTACTTCAGATAATATGAGTTAATAAGCGATAATATTAAGTCCGAATAAACACTTATAATTAAGACTAATGCTAAAAGTTTTAATGATAGGCAATCAACAGGACATGATATTAAATCTTAGGATTTCTCTAGTATCCTTAATTTAGATATATGCAACCAAAGCCTGCTTTGTGCAGGCTTCTAATGATTATGAATATTTCAGAAAAATTGAGGTTCTTCAGTACTTACTATGCTAAATTATTAGTTAAAAACTGAAAACGATATTAAAATTGTATTAAAAGATTACTAAAAGCATTGCAATCATTGACATAGAATAAATATTTGTTGCTAACTGTAAATTCAATCAGATTATTTTTTAGTAAATTTACGGTCATGATCCATAAAAATGATATAAAAATCCTCACAGAGCTTCTTGATTTAGACGACATAAAAGTAATATCACATCGTCTTCATGAGGGAATTGGAATAATTTTAAAAACTGAATCGAAAAAATTAGATGCTAATTGTCCCAATTGTGGCACAAAAAGCCATAATTTACATCAAAATCATCGACATATTGTTAAAGACTTGCCCTTTGGAGAGAAACCAGTATTTTTAGAAATAAATAGGCGACAATTCAAATGCAGAAAATGTCAAAAACCATTTAGTGAACATCTCGATTTTGTGAGGAAGAAAAGAACTTATACAAAACGGCTTGCACACAAAACCATACAAGAAGTTTTAGAGAATGACATACACAGTGTAGCATCAAAAGGGATCGTTACAACCGAAGAGATAGAACGTATGTTAAAGGACGCATCTGAAGAATTATCGGAGTCAAGACCTTTAAACTTAAAAAGGCTTGGAATTGATGAGATAGCTCTAGTTAAAGGAAAGGGTCATTACTGTGCAGTACTAATAGATTTGGATGCATCTAAAGTTATTACTATGTTAAGCGATCGCACAAAAACGGTAATAGCTGAAGTACTTACAGGGTGGGGAGTTGAAGTTTTAGAGCGAATAGAAGAAGTAAGTATAGATTTATGGCAAGGGTATAAAAACTTAGTTATAGAATTAATGCCAAATGCTCAAGTCGTAGCAGATAGATTTCATGTGATGACACAGATAAACAAAGAGTTAGATACACAAAGAAAAAGAGAGAAGCGCAATGTAGAAGAATTAATCAAAAAAACAAAATTAGCAGCAGATAAAGTTGAATATCAACAAATATTAGAAGGATTAAAGAGTAGCAAATATCCGTTGCTTAAGAATGAAGATAACTTAAGCGAAGAGCAAGTGAATAAACTGATTCAACTTAAAAGTGTATCTCCAATATTGAAAGTAATGCATGAACTCAAAGAAAAATTTCGGAAAATTTTTAATAACACTAATGATTGGTATGCGGGAGTCTTTAAACTAGGCATGTGGTTGTCGAGAGCTAAAATATATTTTCCAAAAAGCAACAATACTATTATCCGTTGGTTTGATGAAGTTATTGCTTACTTTGATCATGGGACAAATAGTGGTACTGTCGAAGGAATTAATAACAAACTTAAGCTAATTAAACGTTCTGGATATGGATCAGGGCGAACGCATCTTATTTACTAATAAAAACTAAGAAAGATTTCAAAATGACATAAATAATTGTAGAAATTGAGTGAATGATAAACAAAATAAATCAAA
>NZ_JACJQM010000215.1:0-6290 GCF_014696655.1 Nostoc sp. FACHB-888
GTGATGTTTTTTCTGTCAGACGTTCCGCGATTACAACTATCGCTATAAATACCCCAGGCATCAATCTTTTTAGTTATCTCACCCCATTCAGATTAAGAAAACCAATCATTATAACACAAAATCAATTCTGCAAGAGGTCTACTGTATTTGTGTCATTGCTGTTTCGGAAGGATTGGCGGGTTTAGTCCAGCCCAATTTGTCCTGAATCCATGCCCGAATGCCGATGGTGTTGAATGAACGGCATACCAATCTGGCTTGCTTGGTACAGTATCTACCAGCTTCGGAAGCATAGTACTCTAAGATAATTGCGATCGCAGTGTCGGGGATACCGTCGGTTCTCCACTGGCTAAGGTCGGCGGCTGAAAATCCTTGCTGCATAAGCTCTTTAGCTAATTTTGATGGCGCTAGGTCGGCGCTTGATTTTAAAGCTTTTCTGATCGATTCATCATCAACCCCAGCTAGTCTTGCAGTTGCTCTAACACTGGCTTTCGCTTGACCATTAGCGTCAACTTCAATCTCTTGAGATATTTGTTCGAGAATTTCGGCGATTTGAATTTGCGACATAACTTTAGTTGGGTGATAATTTTTGTTGCGTGATTAGAGAGAATTAAACATTCACACGCACCAAGCTTTTTTCACCAACTAATGAGAAACGATTCGATATAGTTGGTGTCTTAATTAACGTTGGCGACATCAATTCAACAAGGTAAAACCAAGAATCATGCACCAGTGCAATCCCCAAAATCAGCCGTTGTTTTGTTCCCTTGTCGTGAGAACAGAGGATTACTCTTTCGCCCAAAACAAAAGCAGGTTTTTGCACAGTAATGGCTTCTAGCTCTCCAGTCCCGATGAGTTGGTTTTGGGTAGCGTGGAGTATTTCATTACGGCAATCAATTGAATAAAGCCAAGTTTCATGCTTCCACTGAATACCACAGCAGTAACCAAATGTTCTGGTGGTTCTGAGGTATACTCTCTCCAGTAAATTGACCTCAACAGATGGAATTGTTTGACCCAAGGTGGAGAGAGATACCAACTGGTTTTCAGAGCGTTAATGTGGTCAATCATGGTTGTCTCCCCAATAAATAGTTAATCGCTTCTGGATCAAGAGAGGTAATACGTTTTTTAATTGATTGAGGTGGGTTATCAAAAAACTGTTTGAGATGAGAAATTCTGACTTGATAATGTTTGGTAGAACGCTTAGTAGCTTTGAGCCATCCTCGTCCTACCCATCTAGACACAGTTGAGAAATTCAATTTCAGGACTTGAGCAATTTCCTTACAGCTATAATTGTCAAGTGTGGGACGGGCTGAATAACCTAAACTATTTAACTTGAGTCCAATTGCAACTGGTGTACGATGGTATCCTTTTCGTCTCAAGCTTTTGGCGATTTGTTCTTTGGTATAAAGATCAGCTATCACCTCGATAATTCCTAGTTCTTCATCAGTCCATTTTGGATTCGGATGATTACGTTTCATATTTATGCAGATTTAGTAAAAGAATGTTCTGAGATAATTTGAGCGCTGATAGATTCAAACTCCACCTGAGCAATATTCAAATCAATCAGCATTTCCCCACTGTTGTAGAGGTCTGTAATGTGCTGCTTGATTGCCGACTCTGACAGCCCATCAGGAATATTTAGGTGCGCTTCACTCGTGATTTTATCGACTACTGTAACGATGACTCTCATGCCTTAATTCCTATCTGGTTAATTGATAAATCAGGAATCAGAATTATTCTGTATTCTGAATCCTGTCTTCTGACTTCTATTTACACTGCCCCAGTCTTCACCGCTTGCAACTGTTGCATCCATGCACTGATTGCCGTTAACTCATCCATTCCGCTAGTAACAGCATTAACAATTTGGTTTTGATAAGAAGATTCAGCATGATTAGGATGGTCACACTTATTTGCTGCCCAAGCCAAACACATGGTTTTGATTAGTTCATTAATCTGGCTAATATCAAGTAGACTTGGGCGGTCAACGTCCTGAAATTGCAACCACTCTTTGACTAAATCAAGCGGATAATCAAGCAAGGTGCGAATATTTTTGATTCGTAGGTCTTGGGGGTGTACTGGTTGAGGGACTACGCTAAGTTTTGGTGGAGTCAGTGGGGGTTCTGGAACGGAGCTTGAAGTCCCACCTAAAAGACATTGAATGTCACGAATGATAGTTGCCCAATCCAAATCTCTACTCCATTCTCTGTAAATCTTGGTTTTGGTTGCAGCATCATAAAGATTACAGAAAACTGTATTCTCGTCGCCAGCATTAGCAACGATAATCAGTGGCTTAGAAAAATCTTGGATTAAAGAGGCAGCTAAAAGGAAGCTTTTGGCGAAATTGGTTTCAACACCAGTTCTTATGACATAAAGTTCATCAGCACTGACAACAATATCCAACTTCAAGTTGTCCTTGCCTTTGAATTCTTTAGTCGTGAGGCGGAGTTCTGATAAATACCCAGTTAATGCCCTTTGAGTAACAGGAATTTTCTTATCCTGGCTGATATTGAACTTATACCAAACGAATGATTCGCCATCTACTTCCCCCTGATTGACATACAAATAGATGGGTTCGGGAGGGTTGCATAAACCTAGTTTGATTTCAGTAACCATGTTCACCTCGATTAAAGTTTCATTGATTGTTGTTCTGTGTGCAATAATGAGAATTCTGTAGCGGAATGTAATTTTCCATAGGTGCAATCGTTTGAGTAAGAGGCATTTATTCAAACGATTGCTTTTGTACTAATCAGAAGGCTGTTACTTGGAGGGGAAAAGGGGTCTTGGGGTTGGGGTAAAGGAAGGAGAAGGAAAGAATTTTCTCAATACATTACAGAGCAAGCATTTTTAAATATGGATGTTCCCTTTCCCCCCTCTTGATTCCGCTCTAACTCCCATTGCAGATAAGTAAGAGCAGTGCTAGCATCAGCAATGTTTAAATCTGGCTGATACCCGTTCTTCAGCAGTTCTTTGTATTGGGAATGTGCAGCAATTTCTGATATTAGAGTTTGGGCTTCTTCAACTAAGTGGTGAAGAGGTGGGTTAGACATCTCAATACCGAGTCTGGAACATAAATCCTCAGCTTTCACTCCTATTGTTCCTGGCTCAATCTCGGTTTCTAACTCTTCAAGTAGAGATTGAAAGTTTGGGTGTTCATCGTTGATTTCAATTTCAACCAAATCTGCACTCTGTGTAACTACAGTTGCCCAATCGGGTAAAGTTTGTGGAATGGTCTTGGCGTAAAGTTTCATGCTTATCTCCTGATTGTTTCGTCAGCTAAAAATCTTCAGAAATTTCCAACAAAAACCCGCATCCAGTGTTTTGCACTTGTACCCGTTTTTTATCAAGCAAATATTGGATGATAGTTTCTGAGAACTGAATGCGGTGCAAAGGAATAGAACCACCAGAGCGGCTTAGAGAGTGCAGTAATCTAGCAGAAGTACGTTCCACGTAGTTATCAATCGTCTTAGCCATTGTTTGCACCTCTAGCTATTGCGTCTAACTGTCGGTTGAGAATGCTTATCTGCTGTTGATAAAAGTCAATTTCAGCACTGATTTGGTGGAACAATTCTTCCGAGGTAAGCGGTTGGATTTGGTTTTCCGAAAAGTGGAATAATTCATCAGAGTTTCTGTTAGGCATCAGGGCATAACGCCAACCAGCATCAAATTGTTCAGCCAGTTCTGTACCAGAAGGATAGTAATAAAGTCCCAGGATAATGCCCTGGTTTGTACGCTGATCCAAAGCAAAGCGAGGGTAGCCCCAGTGTCGGGGGATTGAGATTGTGGGTTGCATAGATGAATAGGTGAATGAAGGGAAATAATCGCAGACTTTTGTATTACGATTAGTAATGCTACTCTTGGTAGTTAATTTATATTACTTATAGATATACACCAAAGATAACCAACTAAAAGTAGTGCTACTTTAAGGAGTAAGAATTAGGAAATGCCTGTGCTTGTAAAATTGAAAAAGACGAGAGAAGCTAAAGGCTTGTCTCAAAATGAGCTAGCGAGGAAAACTGGTTACAGCCTGCAAAATATTCAAAAAATTGAACAAGGAAGAGCTGCCTCAATTACATTTGATGCCTTGGGGAGATTTTGCGAAGTACTTGAATGTCAGCCTGGAGATATTTTGGAATGGCGGCCAAACAATATTGATGACAAAACTGGCCACTCATCAAATGATGAGGTGTTAAAAACTGCTTCAGAGCAAGTAGAAGGAAAAAGTGAGTCGCCAAAATCAACAAAACGTCAAGCACGCATGATTGTCTTTGATGGCAATAGAGGTGCGGCATGAAACAAAAATTGTACAATAGCCAACGCCAAGATGATTATGAGACGGCTTTGTTGCTATTGAAAAGAAAAACGGCATGACTGAAGCTAGCGTTTCTAATCAGGATAAAATATCTAACAAAAACCCAGAATCGTCCGATAAAACTATTGATTACGACTGGCGCGATCCCTCAAAACCTCGTAATTCTGAAGATGATGTAATTGTGGATGGTTGGCGGCGACGTGCTGATGGAACTTTTGAGAAAGTTGAAAATACAGAGGCAAAGCAATGACATCGTTTATATGTGACCAAATCATAGATTTTGAAGCGAAGAAAGCTTATGAAGCCCAAGATATTGAAAGGCTCATAGAGCAAGTAAAAACTTTGGTGGCAGAATCAAAAGATAGCAAAGTTGTAATTTTACTGAGAAATGCTCATTATCTGACTACCAAAGCATTTGTGATTCTTTACAACTATATTCAAGAACCTTTCTCGACAAATGCAGTTTTTGTGTTGGTTTCTACCGATAAATCCCGAATATTCCCTCCTTTACTTGATTTAGTAGAGCATCGGCAACAAGTAGCTTAAATATCAACCTAGAGGTGGGTTTATGGATAAATCAACCCGTAAGAGCAAAAAATCCACCTCTGCTGCTTCTGATGATTCAAAAACACTCCTTAACCCTGCAAATGAGGATATCTCTCAGCAAGAAAACTCAGCCTTAGCAACAATTAACGTTACGGCTGTTGAAGTTCCAGAGTTGACAGAGGAAGAACAGCGCGATCGCCTTCACCTAGAGCGGCGTGTGGAGAGAGCATTTTTTGAGGCAGGAAAAGCGCTGACGGAATTGAGGGACAGACGGCTTTATCGCTCCACGCATAAAACATTTGAAGATTATTGCCGCGATCGCTTTGGGCATAGTCGGCAACAATCAAATTATTTGATCGCCGCAGCTGGTGTTTACGAAAATTTGACAACCATTGGTTGTCAAATTGTGGCAGATGAGAATTTGACAACCAATGGATCACAAATTCTGCCCACGAGTGAGCGCCAAGTGCGACCGATGACAAAACTTGAACCCCAGGAACAGCAAGAAGTGTGGCTAAGAGCAGTAGAACTTGCTGGTGGGAAAGTGCCGACTGGTAGAATCGTCAAAGATGTTGTGCAGCGCATCATGGAAAGGACGAAAGTACCCAACACCTACCAAGTTGGTGAAATCTGCCAAATTCTTGCTAAGGATAATCCCGAACTGAGAGGCAAAGGTGGCTGTTGGGCAATTGTCAGCGTAGTGAATGACTTTAGTTGCAGCGTGAGAATGTGGGATGGCGAGTACGCCGTTGGGTTGCAGCACCTGAAGTCTTACGATTACTTGCCTGCTGAATGCAAACAGATGCAGATAATCAGCGATCGTGTTAATCGGGTGTATTCGAGTGGGCTGGAGGAATCGGTGCAGAAGTTTTTGGAGTCGTTGGGGAAGCTGAAGCGGGCTTATTTGACTGGACTGGAAGAAAAAGTGTTGAGTGTTTTGGAGTCTGAAATCAGAGTTTAAAACTTTTATTTCATCAAATTTATTCTCGATTACCAAATAGTAAATAATTATTTTCGGAATGAAAATTACTGTATAGTTTGAGGTGTACCAGATTATCCTCTTAAGAGTTGCTCTATGATCACTCTACCTGGTATTGCTATCCAAAACAAAATATACGAGAGTTCTAATTCTCTAGTGTATCGGGGCATCAGAGACGATGGAGTAGGGGTGGTAGTCAAAATGCTAAAGCTTGATTATCCCTCACCTCAAGAAATAACCCGCTATAGGCAGGAATATAAAATTATCCGTTCCCTGAATCTGGAAGGAGTTGTCAAGGCATACAACCAGCAGGACTATCAACGCACTCTGGTGATTATCTTAGAAGATTTTGGGGGGGAATCCCTAGAGAAATGGATGCACAAGCGCCCAAATATCTTCTGCCCGATGCCTTTATCCACTTTTCTAGGTCTTGCGATCGCTGTTTGCGACATTCTGGGC
>NZ_JACJQM010000216.1:0-6289 GCF_014696655.1 Nostoc sp. FACHB-888
TTTTTGAATATCTGATCGCTTTGAGCTTCATTCTTAACTAAATGCTTAAGTTGGTCAGCTCCGACTGACATCGAGCGAAATTTCCAAATTCGGAAGTAACGTCCATTCAGACCACAGCGAACTTGACTATAAAAGATAGGGCCTGGGCTATCTAACTCAATAGCGATCGCAATAGGAATTACTACAATTAGTGTAATCGATAGCCCTACAACAGCACCTAAGATATCAATCATCCGCTTGGCTTTACTGAGTACACAAGGGTGAACTGGAAGTTTAGCTTTAGCAGCATTATGGGGATCATCTATAACTGACATATGAAAACGGTTGGAAGTAGAGGTATTAGACATAGTAATTACAGTTTCGGGAATCAGGTCTAATATTTAAAACAGAATTATCAAATATTAACGCAAATGGAATCATAATTTTTACCTGATATTATTAAAAATACAATGCATAGAGGTAAACCTTTAGCCATTTAAGAAAAATAGAGAATTTAATGCAAGGCGCAAGTAAAATAGTGCTAATTTTGGCTGGTGAGTCAGGAAGTAGAGAGAGAGCAATACAATAATTTATGGATGTATGCATTGCTTTCGGCTATTTTGCAGCATTGATAAAATAATGAAGACTTAGCGCACACGCATTGTGTATATTGCGCTAAACTTTGTTAGGTATTTTGGTTAACAAAGAGCAGAAGATAGACTGGTTGTCTACAACTTCCGTTAGCCTTCATTATGTAGGCTCTTCAGGCGTTTCTTGCTGGGTTATTACCAAAGAGCGAATTAACTCCCGAATCACATCAGTTGCAGGTCTACCCGTACTTGCACAATATTTTTCAAGTTTTTCGCTTTCAACTGATGCGAGATTTATTGTAATTCGTTTGATAGCCCATTTTTTGTTCATGACTTGCTCTATTAACCAAATTCAATGAATTATCTAGACTTTAAATGCCTTGTGCAATACTTAACAAATATATAGATGTTAACCACAGCATACTTGCCGTAAAACTATTTTTAGCACATCCCTCCTCAGAGTATTTACTTATAGTCCAAAACTTCACTGATAAATCATTTATATGAACTTTAGAACATTTGAAAGGAGCTTGTATTTTTGGTAAATATTGTTAAGCAAAGCGCAATCGGAGTGAGCCTTGCAAGAGTTGTATAATCAGCAAGTATTGCCAATTGAATTTAGTAAACTTGATCTTCATACATACCTCTAGAAAATTTTTTAGGAGCATTAAGGTTTAATAATTTTGGTTTACTGAGTATCTGTTATGCCAAATTATTAGTTAGATATCAAAACTAGGCTCGACACTAAAGCAAGCAAAATATGTCTCAAAACACGAAGCGATTCACAGGACTTGCAGCTATGACCTTGATGGTTGTTTTTTCTTCAACCAGTGGAGCGATGGCAACACAAGCTACGGATATCAAAGCAGGACTTCTAGCTGAAATTGCTTATCAGTACGCTCAGATTAAAGAAACTGAACGGGCGAGCAAAGTATTAGTGAAAGCTCTCGAGTCCATAGCAGCGATGAGCAACCAGTGCTTCAAAGCCAACCCGTTAGCAAGAGTGGCAGGCAGCTATTTTCTAATTGGGGAAAAAGAAAAAAGCAAACAACTTTTTGCAAGCGCCATCCAAACTGCTCAAACCCAAACTGAAACGGGCTGTAGTCGCAGTGCGACTTCTCCTGTCGAATCATTGCTTAACCGTGCCAAAGAGTACGCCGCCGCAGGACACGTTGATTGGGCGCTTCAAATCAGCAGTGGTAGAATGGGCGAGCCGCTGACGCTTAACGAAATAGCAGTTCAGTTATTTATTGCTGGTCATTCTCAGCAAGCAACTCAAATCTTGAATCAGTCTGTCGAGCTAGTCCAACGTATCGACAATCCCTATTACAGAACCCAGTTTTTTATTAACATGAGTGAACGGCTCGGTCAAGTTGAAGCAAGACAGGAGGTAGTATTATTGCTAGAGCAGGCGTTAGAGAGTAACACTGCGATTAGCTCAACTCAAGGAGAAAATGGGATCATACAGAGTCAGCAAATGCTGAGAATTGCAAAACAATTCGCACTCATCAACGAAAAACGTCGTGCGCTCAAGATTCTTGAGCAAGCCTTGCCCCAAATTCGGACGCTTACTAGCCAGCAGTTTGCGTTGGGTAAAATAATTCAGCTAATTGACGTTGCACTTGAGTATGCCGTACTGGAGCAGAAAAACCAGGCAGTTGCAATACTGGCCCAAGCTCGGACTGCTGCACAGCTCATTCCCTTAGACGTAAGCGAAAGCTCATCTGATGCTTTGGGCAGAGTTGCTGAAGGATATGCAAAACTTGATGACTTTGAGCAAGCCCTGGAAATTGCCCGCTCAATTGTGCCGATAGGAAAGCGAGATGTAGCATTGCAGAAAATTGCGCTCGTTTACGTGCAGGCAGGAAATGTGGAGGAAGGCGTGAAGTTAGCGCAATCAATCAGCAACAGCAATTATGCATTGCTCCAGATTGCTAGATATTATCTCACCCTCAACCAGCCCGCTCAAGCCTGGAATTTGGTTCAAACTAAGCAAATCAAAGGTATTGCTTCAGAGCTAGCACTCGGTTATCTCAAAGCCAGGCAACCTCAGATGGCGCTACAAATCGTTCAGACCGAAAACATCAAAGGCTTCACAAACGAAATTGCCCGCAGCTATGTAAATGTAGGGCAACTCGACCGAGCTTTGCAACTAGTGAGGGAGCAACCCGTCATAGACGAATCCATATTCCCTAACATTGCGAGTGGATTTGCCAAGCAAGGACAACTTGACCAAGCGCTTGAAGTAACTCAATCCATGAACAACAAAATTTATAAAGCTGAGGCATTGATTGCGATAGCCAAAGTATACGCTTCAAACGATTTAGCAGAGCCAGGAGTCAGTCAATCTATACTTTCTGCCATTGCTAATTTCTTTGAGCCACTTTTTGGCAACTCTCGTCACGACAAAGCGACTGAAGCTTTGAACAAAGCGCTTGGAGTAACTGTGTCCATCACATCCAAAGATTTTCTCTAGTATTTCCCTTGCGTTCGTAAAGTTACATCGCTACCACCCAATCGCAAGCCACAGATTTACACCCGCTCTTAAAGTTAACTCAGACCTGCCACTGCCCCACTCCATAGCCTACGAGCAGCTGGGAGCTGTGCGAAGACAGCGCAATCGCTACTTTGGATGATGCGTTTGACCAGTTTTAGTAGTGTTTTTGAAACTCTGTTCAGACCGATAACATCAAAGGTTTCACAAATGAAACTGCCCGCAGCTACGTAGAAGATGTAGGGCACAATTATCACTTTATTCCAATTTCGACCCTAACCAAGAAGTATTGAGATTGCGACCCCCTCACCGCACGCAACTTTTCGCAAAATCCAAAATCCGAAAAGGCAAAAGATATGCTTTACCATTTTGCCCACCTTTACCACGATGTACCTTGATATTCAACAGACCAAGCCTCGTCAACGTGCCCTGGGTGGAGGACGCAAAGCCCGCTTGCTTACAGCCCAAGACAAATTATTTTTCATCCTGTTCTATTTCAAATGTTATCCGACCTTTGATGTGGCGGGACTGCTCTTTGATATACATCGCTCCCAGGCACATGAGTGGATGCATCGATTGCAGCCAATCTTAGAAGCGGCTTTAGGACAGAAGATGGCGCTACCGGAACGCCATCTCGAAAGCATTGAAGCATTTTTGTCACGATTTCCAGGAGTCCAACGGGTGATGATTGATGGGACAGAGCGCCCAATTGCCAGACCTCAAGACCCTGAACAACAAAAACAGAACTATTCCGGTAAAAAGAAACGTCACACGCGTAAACACTTGGCGGCAGTTGATGAAACCAAACGAGTTTTGATCAAAAGCTTGGCACGAGAAGGCAAACTGCATGATAAACGTTTTCATGACGAAGATGACATTGCAGGTAGTATGCCTGATGAAATTCCGATTGAGGTAGACTCGGGCTTTCAGGGAGTACAGAAGCAGTATGACAATCTCTATCTCCCCCACAAAAAGCCCAAGGGGGGTGAGTTAAGTGAGCTTCAAAAAACAGAGAATCGGCAATTGAGTCAATCCCGTGTAGTTTGCGAAAATGCCTTTGCTGGTGTGAAGCGCTACAACGCCGTCAGTGTAATTTATCGTAATCGGATTGAAAACTTTGATGACCATTTAATGCTGACCGCAGCAGGATTATGGAACTTCTACTTGATGGCTGCTTAAGAAAATCCCAATTGCAAGACCAACATTGCAACATTGCCTCACTCATCTTTTATTTCCCGACAACTCTAGTGAAGAAGAAATTCTTGATGAATCCACAGGCAGGATTCGCACACGTAGTAGTGGCAATCAGCGCAATATTACTGGTGCGTTAATGTCAGGTTTTTTTGGTCAAGTTAGTCAAAATCTTAGTCAAAACAAATTAATTGCTTTGAGTAAGAGTTCTGATAATTTAACACGGCGGTAATGGCTTATGAAATCATCTTTACGACCCAATGATAACGCCTTACGTTACTTCATTTTTTTGGGTTTAGTAGGTAGCTTATTCATTCATAGTTTTATCAAGTACGGGCTACTCAATCAAACCATAGGGTTAATCATGCCCAAGGCTTCTGCACAAGTACCCGTTATCAATTCCCCTAATGGGTTTACTCCTGATTGGTCGCGTTTGAAATTCAGCGACATGATTATTTCTCTTAGTGGCAGTGTTACCTACCCAGGCACAAGAGGTACAGAAAGTAGAACCTGGACGGCAGGACAAAGCATTAGCGAGTTTATGGAACTAGGGGATTTTGAAACACCTCAATTAGCAATAGAAAATTTAAATCTATCAACCATAGCTTCAGTACAAGGAATCAATTTAAGTGGGTTAACATTAGATGATTTTCAATTAACTCAATGGCAAACTTTACCATCCTTAACCGAAGCGATCCCTGGTTTAGGTAATAGAAATGTCAGAAGTGTTGAACCTGTCAGAGATTTCTTGAGAAGATTTGGAATTACTGGAGGCACAATAGGTAACGCCAGCCGAAATTCTCGTTTACGTAACGTTCAATTAGGAAGAGTAATAAATTTTAAAAATTACTCACTAACATCTATTTCCGACATTGAAAACACATCTATTAATAGATTTGAGAATTGGCAAGACTCCAAAATTAATGGAGTACCTGGATTGTCCACCCTCACCTGGGATAATTTGCCAGGGCTGGAAAGACTCGACCTTTCATTTGTTGCCAAAGTTGATCTGCCATTGGGAGATATTGAGGCTAACCGTACCCGTTCCATATCTGGTAGCTATCAAGATGGCTTTAATGTTCCCTGTCTACAAAACAATTGCGCTCATGCGGAAATGGAAGGCATTGGTGAGACTACTGGAACACAGTGGATATCTGGGAAATTCCAAAAGGTTAATGGTGGATTTGGCATTTTAAAAGCTCTTAATGATGGTAAAGAGCCTACTGGTCGAAACCCCTTTGGCTCCAGCTTTAAGCAAGTTGTTTGGAATATTTATGAAGGCAGTGGAAAGGTGGAAACTACTATGTTCTTCCGTATCTGTAAAACTATCCCTTTCATTGGTCGTACTTGCAGTCCATACTTCATAGGGCCTGTACCTTTTATTGAGTACCAGGAAAAAGACCCTATCGTTCTTGGTGAACCTAATTCTCTACCTTAAAATGAGCAAATCTTTCCAAATAAATAGCGCTAATCCTCAAGGATTTCGATTTGAGCAATTACAAAATCCTTTAGACGCAATTGGCAAGTACACTCACTCTCTTTTCACCCTTAATGGACTAACAGTCTTGTCCTTACTCGGTGCTTATATTTTGATGAGGGTGTTTTTTGGCGACTCTAACAAAAAGAAAATAGCCACTAGTTATTGGGGTGGTGGTAAAGAAACTGCTACTGCTCAGAAAAAGGCCATCTTGCAAATCGCCAATCCCCAATGTGATAGTGCGGCGCTTTACATTGGTAAGCATCAGGAAAAAGGTGGTGGCGTTACTTTCTATATCCCTGATGTGCAACGAGGAACAGCAGTCATCGGCGCTCCCGGTAGTGGTAAAACATTCAGCGCCATTAACCCGATGATTTACTCGGCAATTGATCAGGAATTTCCATGTATAGTTTACGACTTTAAGTATCCTTCTCAAGCGAAAGTTGCTGCCTATGCCAAATATAAGGGCTATGATGTTCACATCTTTGCACCGGGATTCCCTGAATCTGAAGTCTGCAATCCTTTAGATTTTCTTCGGGATAGTAGTGATGCCGAATC
>NZ_JACJQM010000217.1:0-6264 GCF_014696655.1 Nostoc sp. FACHB-888
AACCGTTATCGAAACCCGCAGGAAAAATTTTTTGTAAGGTGTGAATGTTTGACATAGGCTCCAAGTAATACACTTTAATTTGTGAAAATTATCTGTTCAAGTGATCTGCAAGAGCAAGAGAAAGAAGAATAAAATAACTTTACTTTATTTCCCCAGACCCAAGAGTTTATCATAACCCCTTGGGGGCTAAGTGGGGTATAAAATGTGATCCAGTCAAATATACCCCATATAGCACCTTTATATACCCTATACAGGGGTCAAAATCTTACCAAAGTGTTGAACTATCGTTGGGGTATATAAAGCCCCCACATAGCCCCCAACAAGAATTTTTGAAATCTTTTTTATCAATGCAGCAGAAATTAAATTAGATCATTATTGACCGTTTGATTTATACTTTACTGTCAATAAGATTGTTGAAAAGCAATTCAGTCTTGATCTCTAACTTCTTGCTGAATACGTAACGAGTGGGTCACTACTTGCTGACAGGTTCAGCTTTCTCAACTGAATTATCATTCACACCCAAAGTCAATTGCAAAGGAGTTCTTTGAGGATAAGCTTTTACCACTTGTCGATAAACTTCATAGTTAGTAGGTAGCGTATTCTGTGCATTCCCCATTCCATAAGTCAATTTGTACTTTACATCTTTCACCAATTCGGGCTTGCCTGCCTCTTCTTGAGGTTTTTTGCGTTGTTCAACTTGTTCAACGCTTGGCCGTGGCGGTAAAGTCGGCCACCATAGCCCTCGATCATCTGGGCCAATTACTTCTCCCGGTGGTTTTACTCCATTTCGATTCAGCACCGAAGTAGTAGCAAAGGTTTCAATGCGGGGTCGTGGTTCATTAGTTAGGTTATTGGCATATTTAACTTGCCAGGTGTAACTGGTGAGTGCTGTAGCTTCATACTGTTCAGCAGTAGTAGTACTGCAACTAGTTAGTGTCAGTGCCGTTAGTGCAGTTATTATTGAGGGTAAAATTTTCAACTTTTGCATTATCAATCGTAAATATCTCTTGCCAATCACTCTTTAAGAGGTTGTGTGTCATCATTGCTGCCAAGGTGAAGGAATCGCTGTTGTTGAAACCACCTGACCCGTTGTTAATCTAATCGCCGTCTGCTCACAATTAGGACATTGGACTTTCACCTGAATTAGTGAAGGATGACCTTTGTATTCTCCCATTACTGGTTCCCCAGTAAACTCGCTAATTATTCCCTGCTGACAGTGCCAACACTCGAATACCACGCGCCCCACTTGTTTATCGCAGTCCAAAAACTGGATATGTTGACAGCGTTCTGGCGCTAACTCTTCTTCTTCATCGCTCTTTGTCAATTGACCCTGTTGCTTGGGCTGTTGCGGTAATTTAGATTTTCTCTTGTCAGCAGAAGTACGTTTGGCTTTACTTTTCTCTAAATGTTGCGGTTTTTCAGCAGCGTTTGTCTTTGACCTTACAAGAGGTATCACCTCTGCTTGGGCTGGCTGCTCAACTGACGGCAGATCAACACTGGGAGTAATGTCAGGCTGAGAGGTTGGCTGCTGTTTCTTTACTGGTCTATAAGCAACAAGGTCAAGCTTTGGGCTTTGATCGTTGGATTCGGCTTGTGGTAATGGTCTTTTTGACGGACGTTGAGTAGATTTCATGGACATCTTGATTTCAGTGGACTTGCCGAACTAGTAGTTTCCAATTTTCTGTTAATCCGCTAACAATGATTCTAGTTGTTCTAAAAGACTTGCAATTTTCTTAGCTTTTTTGGGATCTGACCACTGTGAAGACTTTAATATTTTCTGAGATATGTCTTGAAATTCTCTCTTCAAAGAAGGAGGCTCCTGATCCTTCGTCTCTTTGATCCAATCACGAATATCTGCTAAAGACAATTTCTCAGCAATCGCTTTTTTCAACAAACTAGCTCTCTTAGCTTTGTCTTTCAGTGTAGCGATCGCTCTAGCTTTAGTGTATTCTATTTGCCCAGAACGTAGTACTTCTATTACGTCAATTGGCATATTCAGTAGAGGTAGCCGACTGACGCGAAAGCTTTCTGGTGATAGCTTACCTACCGTCATAAAGACACTCTCTACAATCTCCCACTGCTTGCGGAAAACGTTTTCCGTGTTTTCATCTGACCACTCAACTTTCTTTTTATCTAAATGTGCTTTCCTGTTCAATAAAGCAATTACTTCTTTGACAGTACAATCCATTTGCCAGGAAAGTAAATTTAGTATTCCTTCTGTTTCCTCTATTGGATTTAAATCTTCTCGTTGTAAATTTTCCAATAAGGATAGCTTTAGAGCCGAAGCGTCATCAACGTTTAATATCAGAGCAGGAACTTCCATTAAGCCTGCATTTCGTGCCGCACGATAGCGACGCTCACCCGCAATCAATAAATACTTCCCATCCTGCTCAGGACGCAACCACAATGGTGATTGCACTCCCACTTCTTTGATAGAAGCAGTTAACGTTGCAAGTTTATCTATATCGAAATAACGGCGTACTTGTTCTGGATTGCAAACAATTTTATCAATTGGTACAGCGAATTTAGCAGTATTATCGTCAATGCTCTCACTTCTTGCTAGTGCTTGTAATTGAGCATTTAGTGATTCTAGTTCAGCAATACGCTGTTGCGATTGAAGTAATTGTTCTTCAAATTCTGCTACTTGTGCATTAGCAGAGAAATAGTCATAACTCTTATTTTGTCCTTTGGTTGTCACCCTTATCCTCCTGCAATATAGCTGATAATTCTTGGCAGATAGGATGAAGATCCTTGATAGCTTTATGTGTTGAGCGATGCAAATGCAAAGGGATGCCTTTTCCAGAAGCATTACTGAATTCGCAAGAGTAGCGGACGTGCGGATAACATTTTATCTTCAAAGGCGAAAGCATTTCTGGTAACTGACCGAGCAAATCCCTTTGCGCTGCTTCGCCACTGTCATACTTAGTAGGTACAAATCCTAGTATCTGGGGCTGGGGATTTAAGCGCAACTTTTTACAAGCCCCTCGGTACCAAGACAGCAAAACATTTGCCCCTGTTAATGATTTGGGACTAAGTTCAACAAGAATTAACATATGCGTAGCTACTGCCAGTGCGACATCATTGAGATTACCCAATGTAGCAGGACAGTCCAGAATCACCAGTTGGTGTGGCAAAGGAAAATCTTCAAACCTGTCTGCCAAAACATATTCCCGGCGATTACGAACTGCCAAATCTGACCCAACTTGAATCATTACTGGCCCACCCAAGCATATTTGTAATTTACCCTTCGGCTTTCCCCATTCTGGCATCAGTAAAGGCCAGTTACCATCAAAATCCTCGCTGAATACTGCGGCGATTGTTTGCTCTAATGGTGGGTCTTTGTCTAATCCACAAAACTGACTCATGGAAACGTTAGTATCTAAGTCGAGTAGCACAACGTCAAAGCCGCGCTTTGCCATTTCATAGCCAATATGAACAGCTAGTGTAGTTTTGGAAACTCCTCCGGCATTGGCTCCAATCCAGAGAACAACTTGTTTCATCTATTTGCAATTTCGTATGCTTGCGTTTTGTTATACTCTATCTTTCAAACGAAATCAAGTTCAACGCTCGTTATTCAGGCTCAAAAAGCAACTTGGAACTATACGGAAAACGTTTTCCGTCCCCAATAAATTTCATGTCGGGGTAAATATAGCGTAGCTGACACTAGGGGCAAGATAGGTGAAAAGCATTAGTGTATATGCTTTTTAACTATTATTTTTAGATAAATCGTCCAAGTTATGTTTGCTTCTTGTTAGACAAACCTGTAACAACAGAATAAGGGCTTTCGTTTTATCATTGGCATACTAAAAACCTCGGTTTTAGGTAAATTTGTACTATTTTGCCCCTGGTGTCAGCTACGCTATATCTGCCCCGTGTTGGAGGAGTTGCTAGAATGATTGACCATGACAGGCTTTTCAAAGAATTAATATCTACATTTTTTATTGAGTTTCTCGATTTATTCCTGCCTCAAGTAGCCAGCCAAATAGACCGCGATTCTATCCAGTTTTTACCCCAAGATGTATTTACTGATGTCACATCTGGCGAAAAGAAAGAAATTGATTTACTGGTGCAGGTGCGTTATCAGCAACAAAAAACTTATTTTTTAATTCACGTTGAAAATCAGTCTTATACTGAGTCAGAATTTGCCAAACGGATGTTTAAGTATTTTGCACGCTTGCATGAAAAATATGATTTACCAATTTATCCAGTTGTGATTTTCTCCTTCGACGAACCAAAACGTGCTGAATCTCAAAATTATCGTGTCACGTTTCCTGATTTAAAGGTGCTGGAATTTCAGTTTGCAGCAATTCAATTAAATCGTCTGAGTTGGCGGGATTTTTTAACGCAACACAATCCAGTGGCGGCAGCGTTGATGGCGAAGATGAATATTGCAGTGTCAGAACGTCCGCAGGTGAAGGCGGAATGTTTGCGGTTACTGACAACTTTAAAGTTAGATCCAGCAAGAATGCAATTAATTTCGGGGTTTGTTGATACTTATTTGCGGCTTGATGATACTGAGAAGCAGGTTTTTCAAGCGGTGATTAGTACAATGGGATTAGATGAACGGGAGGAAGTTATGCAGATTGTAACAAGTTGGCAACAAGAAGGTGTGGAAATCGAAAGAAAGGAAACAATTTCGACGCTTTTAAAAGTACGTTTTGGAAATTTAGATAGTGAGTTAGAGGCAATTATTCCTCAGTTAATGCAGTTATCTAGGGAAGAATATCTTGGCTTACTTTTACAGGCTGACCGTAAAGAATTATTATTGCGGTTTCAAAGATAATCGTAATTTAATAAAAGCGGGTGTGCTATTTAGTATATTTACAGAATCTTTTTTGCTACTTCAGTTCAACTCAATATTATGACTGCTAATATGGTGTCCATTATGTATGTGATGTCTCATGTTTCCTGTGAAGTAATCGCTCCCTCTCTAAAATCATAACTTCTAGCTCACTGGCACGTTCTTCTGAAAGTGGAAATATCTCCTCCCCCGTCTTTAGATTACCTCGACAAATCGTCCGCTTACCTTCATTTCGGACAAAAATCACACTCTTGTTTGAGCGAAAAATAAGCTGATGTATCTAATGAATACATCAGCTTTTGACTTATCCCAAGATTTCAATCACAGCCGCTAGAATAGCTGGCGCTTTGTCTGAAACCGGAATGAATAGGCGCTTTTGCCAGTTGATGATCTCGGTGAAACATCCAACAGCTAAGAGTCGCTCTGCCAGTGAGATAGCATTGACTAGTTCTATGCGAGGTTCTGCGGCAATGTAAGAACGCCGTAAAGTTACGCCACCCGGTAACTGCTGGGAATAGCCTTCGTTCAGTACCAGCTTCACAAGTTCTTCTGGAGAAAGCACCTGATTTCTTAGTCCAAGTTGTTCGCGCACGGTTTGAATGTCGTGAGCATTCACCACTCGACCGAGAATCTTTTGTCCATCGCTGGTTTGCAAGCGGAAGACTCGACTATTCTGCTGTGGCAGGATTTTCCAGATGGGTAGGAGAATACCAGTTACCAAATGCAGGTAATCGGTTGTGAACTTGGGTAATTCGTTTACTTCAGTAGACCAAGCAGCAGTAAACGCATCAATAGAAACTTGCTGCCAAGTGGAAGATTCCAAGTCTTGGACTGGTACGCGAGTTTCTTTCTGTGGACGAATCAGCAAAACTCTTGGGACAACTCCACCATCAGCGTCGTAGATACTATGCGTCGGAATTGACACAGCAGCATGACCAGACTTGGAGTTGATCATGAGCCTTCCAAGATATTGAGTGGCGAACTCAACCATTTCTTGAGCCGTTCTGATGTGGTTCTTTCGGGTGCGTTCCACTTTCAAGTAATTGGTGACGCTACCAGTTTGAGCATGAGTGTACACAGCTTCCTGGCTCTCAACAGTAAAGCGTTCAGCCCGTAAAGTTTCTACACCCATCTCATAGACCCCAGCCGCGATCGCTGCTTCAATCTGCTGACTTAGCAACAACTCAAAACGCTCGAAAATGATGTTTTGCATATCGATGCGTAAAGCCAGCAGCCGATTGAGGAATTGCCGCAATGGGGGCAAGTCGATTTTCATCCCGCCTTCATGAGAGGTTAAGCTAAGTCCAGTCATTTGCTCGAACTTTCCTAAAGGCACTTCAAAAAATCGACCTTGGAAAATCTGCTTAGGCATCATGTAAAAATAAGTTGTACAAAATTTATTTGGAATAGCTTGCTAAATCTAGCTTTCGCACAAAAATTGTTCAGGTTATTTTTACACAAAT
>NZ_JACJQM010000218.1:0-6263 GCF_014696655.1 Nostoc sp. FACHB-888
GGGATTCACCTCTAACATTAACCGCGTGTTGGAACGGATAGCCAGTGCGTGTCCCATTTGTGCTAAACAAAGCGTAGTAAACACCATAGTCTGCCAGCGATTGCGATCTAACAATTCACTTTGTACCTGAGCAGTGTAACCGTATGCCCAGACCATCATCAAGATAGTTATCACTGCCAAAATAATGCCAATCCGCACCATGTAAGAGCCTAAGCCTCTGGCAAAAATGCTCTCTTTTGGGTCTTTAGGAGGTTCTTGCATGACGATTGGTCTACCTGGTTCTACTGCCAGTGCTAAAGCCGGAAGTCCATCAGTTACCAAGTTCATCCAGAGAATTTGCAGAGGAGACAACGGTACGCCACCCAACCCCAACAATGGAGCAGCTGCGATAGTCAAGACCTCACCGATGTTGCTGCCAAGGATGTAGCGAATAAAGCGACGAATGTTGATGTAAACAACTCGACCTTCTTCAACTGCCGAGACGATTGTGGTAAAGTTGTCATCCAGTAGCACCATGTCGCTAGCTTCTTTACTGACATCCGTGCCGGTAATACCCATCGCCACACCAATATCTGCTTGTTTCAAGGCTGGAGCATCATTAACTCCATCCCCAGTCATAGCAACGACATGTCCTTGGCGCTGGAGAGCTTGGACAATTCGTAACTTATGCTCTGGTGTGACACGAGCATACACGCTAACTTGTTGCACTTGTGCTTCCAGTTCTGGCTGAGTGAGCTTCTGGAGTTCCTGCCCAGTCAAGCAGCGATCGCCTACTTTTGCAATGCCCAAGTCTTGGGCGATCGCCTGTGCGGTTAACTGGTGATCGCCTGTAATCATCACCGGACGAATGCCTGCTGTACGGCATTTCGCCACTGCATCGCGCACTTCCGGACGGGGAGCATCCAGCATTCCCACCAATCCCAACCAGGTCAAGTTAGTTTCAGCCGTATCCTCAAAATCGCAGTCTGATAATTTTGTCAAGTTCTTACTAGCAAAACCTAAGACCCGTAACCCTTGGCTAGCAAGCTGATTATTCTGCTCTAAAATCTTTTGCCGTTGTTGTGCTGTCATGAGTTGAGGCCGATCGCCCTGCTGAATGTGAGTGCAGAGTTCCAGAACGAGTTCGGGCGAACCTTTGGTAAACACGATTGACAGGCTGTGTCCCAGTTTGTTGGACGTATCCTGCACGACAACGCTCATCCTTTTGCGTTCGGATGAAAAGGGAAACTCAGCAATACGCGAGAACGCTTGCTCCTCTTGGTCTTTGCGAAACCCTCCTTTGCCGGCAACTGCCAGTAACGCCCCTTCGGTCGGATCGCCTAATATTGCCCAGTCGCCATTCTCCTTATGCAATACGGCATCATTACAAAGCACGCACGCTAGAAGCAGCGATCGCAATTCTGGTTCTGCCTCTACTAAAATTTCTTGCTCTGCTCTGGCATTGACCTGGTGATAAAACGCACCTTCAGGGCTGTATCCCTCGCCTGTTACACAAATGGCGTAGCTAGCGGTATGCACCGCTTGTACTACCATCTTGTTCTGGGTTAGAGTTCCGGTTTTATCCGAGCAGATAGTCGTGACAGAACCGAGGGTTTCCACCGCAGGCAGTTTTCGGATCAGGGCATTCCGCTTCACCATGCGTTGAGTGCCTAATGCCAAAGTAACGGTAATAACGGCGGGTAAGCCTTCTGGCACAACCGCAACCGCCATACTCAAAGAGACTTTGACCAGTTCCTCAAACAGCGAGGGGTTGAACAATGTCCCCCCCAGAATCACAATCGCTACTATAATCAATGATCCTGTGACCAGCGTATTGCCCAGTTGGGTCATACGTTTTTGCAAAGGCGTTGGCTCTGTCTGGACGGATTGCAGCGCAGTTGCTATCTTGCCCAATTCGGTTTGCATACCAGTGTTTGTGACTAACACCGTTGCTCGTCCCTGCACCACCTCTGTTCCAGAAAACACTAAATTGATCCGATCTCCCAGAGGCGCATCGTCTTTGAGGATGGCATTGGCTTGTTTTTCAACTGCGTGTGCCTCTCCGGTGAGGGCTGCTTCTCGCACCTGTAAGTTCGCTGCTTCTACGATCCGCCCATCTGCTGCAACCTTAACTCCCGCTTCCAGCAACATAATGTCGCCAGGAACTAGTTCTTTAGATTCCACCTCCACTAGTTTACCTTCGCGGATCGCCCGCACTTTGGATAATGCCATGTTTTTCAGGGCTGCCAGTGCTTTTTCGGCTCCACTCTCCTGAAGGTAGCCCAATAATCCATTCAGAAACACCACCGCAAAAATTGCCACCGCATCTTTGGGAAAAATGAACTGTCCCTTTACCAAAGATTCGCGCACATCCAGAACCATCGAAATAATTGCTACGGCGATCAGCATTAGCAACATGATGTTTTTAAACTGATCCCAGAAAATTTCCAGGGGCGATCGCCCACTCGTTTCGACCAGTTCGTTTGTACCGTAGTGCTGTAAATTCTGGTCAATCTGTTCCTGAGTTAAACCATGCGTGCGATCGCTCTTGAGTAGCCAAAGAGTTTTTTGAGCCTCAATAGTATGCCAGGCATGGTTCTCAACCGGTTGAGAAACTTGAGGATGCGATAGGTTAGCAGACATGGGTAAAATGAATTGCACTAGAAAATAGTTCTTATATCATGACACTGCACTAGAAAATAGTGCAAGTAGTTATACATCGAAAATTCTTCTGGCGTTGTTAGAGAAAAGTAGATAGTTTTTCAGTTCAGGTTGGCTCAAAGTGAGGAGAATTAGTTGACGATGATGAACGATGCTTTTAAACCACAAAGGTTAATTGGCAGACAGCCTGAGCTAGAGCAAACCTGTAAAATTTTGGCGGCTGACCAAGATTTGATGCTCACAGGCGTCACGGGAAGTGGGCGGCGAGCGTTGATTCGCTATGCCGCACAGCAAATGGGAGCCAGGATTTTGGAGATCGACTGCTTGCGAGCCACTACCTCTTCTCGCTTTTTAGAGTTGATGGCTTCAGGGATTGTGCAGATATTTGGTACATCGGAAGAACGAACTTTTATTCAGCAGTGGGCTTGTGCCTATCCCTTGCAATTAGAGCAACCAACCGTACATCAAACCCGCTTGGTTTGGCAGGTTCCTCCAAATGATGAATGGCTGATTCTACAAGCCTTATTAAATTTACCTCAGATGATGGCAGAACAGTTAAGCTGTCGGGTAGTGTTTGTCTTTCAGAATTTTCCCCATATTCGCTCCTGGGATCGGGCAGGCCGATGGGAATCATATTTGCGGCAAGAAATTCAACGCCAAAACCGGGTTAGTTACGTTATCTTGGCTACAACTCCAGAAGATTGGGTGGAAGATAGCTCGGTTCAATTTGTCTCCTTGCTCCCAATGCCAGACCAAGAAATTCAAACCTGGGCTGTTGAAGCAATGGCAGCAGCAGACTTAAAGTTTGAAGTCGATGCCTTAAAACTGTTTTTGGACTATTCACAAGGACATGTTGGAGATGCCATTGCTTTGGCGCGGCGAATTTGGAGCGACTATCATTGCTTCTATCAGGATGAACAAACCAGTTTTGCGCTCCAATCCTCCCCAAAACTCATCCAACTTCATCACGTATATTGCAGCACGTTACGAGTGGTTGAAGATTTGTCTGTTACCTTTGAATCTCTCCTTTTACTGCTGCCTCCCATTCAGGCACGGGTACTAGAAAGTTTAGCGATCGATCCTACTGATAGCCCTCATTCACGTCCCTATCTTCAGAAACACCAATTTTCACGAGGTGGTGGTTTTCAAGGCGCTCTTACAGGATTGGAACAGAAAGGATTAATTTATGGAGCCAAAGGCGGGTATCGAGTGGCATTACCACTTCTATCGTTTTGGCTCAAACATCGCATTTTGTAGCTTTAGTTACTTTCTTTACTTAAATGTTAGGTCAAATCTAGCGGTTTCCCTCATTACTCTTAATGCTCAGTTGGCATTAAAAGCTGTAACCCTTATTTCAAATAGCTTAGAGCTTTTCAAGCGTGCCATTCGGATTAGTGAGTTCGACTTAATATAAATGAAACTAGAGTCCAACAACCCTTAGTTAGTCCTAATTAAGAAGATAGTCTTTAATCTTGTTTTGATGAGAGCGCAAAATTTTCAAACCTTGATGTTCAGTTTTACGAATTGTTTCTCGACTAAGATTTAGGCGTTTTGCAACTTGACTCAAGGTTAGCTGCTGATTATCTTCTAATCCAAAGCGTAAAGTCAATACTTCTCGCTGCCTTGGCTTAAGCAATGCCAGCAACTCGGCCAAGTCGTGGTGTAGAAGGTCTTGACTGAGTTGCTCATCCAGCGAAAGGCCATCCATAGGTAAAATATCGGCTAGTTCAGTTTCACCCTCATCTCCCACTCGCTTTTCTAGGGAGACTGGAGGCTTAGAAACCTGAAGGTATTCCCGTATTTGGTTGGGCGATAGATTCAGCGATTCGCCAATTTCTACTATAACCGGAGGACGACCCAAAGACTGAGACAGTTGCTGCTGTACTCTCCTGATTTTGTTTAATTTCTCGTTGATATGGATTCGCAGACGGATAGTGCGAGACTTTTCTCCAATCGCCCGTGTTATTGACTGCTTAATCCACCAGTAAACGTAGGTCGATAGTTTATAGCCTCGGTTGGGATCAAACTTTTCGATTCCCTTTTGCAAACCTAGTGCCCCTTCTTGAAGCAAGCTTGTTTATTAAAACATTAACAGCAATTGGCAGAATATTACTGTAGAACCTCTGCCTTGTGACAGAGCGAATAGCCCTAGCATTTTGTTAGCTTACTAAAGTGGAAAGCGTCAGCAGCCGAGCAGAATGAGGTCGAGATCAGGAGCTTTGGAATAGATAAAACGACACACCGCTAAATTGCGATCGACAATCGAATAAGCGGATCTAAGTCGCTTGGGTGAGCCGGATGATATTAGGAGTGCTAAAAGTTGAAGTTTTAATTAGGAGCAGCGAGAATTATGCAGCAGTATACATGTAAGGTTTGCGGATATATCTACGATCCAGCCAAAGGCGATCCAGATGCTGGACTAGAACCTGGTACTGCATTTGAAGATCTACCTGATGACTGGATCTGTCCCCAGTGCGGAGTCACAGAAGACAACTTTGAACCTAGTTAGTGAAGGTGATAAGTTTCGCAAAAAGCTCTCTACCTCTGAAGGGTAGAGAGCGCTAACTTGCTGATTTCCAAAGCTGTTTGGCTAACTATGTTCCAGCTCATCCACAACTTTATCGACAAGTTCGCTTTTAGTCTCAGTTAGCTCAGAAGCTAACTCCTGCCTTTGTTCGGGACTTAGACACTCCCGGACTTTTGGGAAAAGTTCGTTTTCTTCTTCGATCAGATGATTTTCCATAAACTCTTGCAACTCACCAATTTTCTGCTTGAATTCCGATCGATCCGCAGCGAGAGACTTGATTTCTAAAATCATTTCATCTCCTTTATGGTGATCTTTCCATCCATGCTCGATTAGGTCTTCAGTCCCCGTACAAGTACTTGCTTGTGGGTAGAGGACTAACTCTTCAGACCGAGCATGAAGGGTTAGCAGTTTGGCAAGCTTTGTAAAATTCTCTTCTAATTCTTGAGAGTCTTGAGTCTTCTCAAGGTCTGAGAAGAGAGTGCGAATTGTAGCATGGTCTTTTTCCAATAATTCAATAGCATCCATATCGATCGATTCCCTCTTGTTGAACTAAGTTTACGCCAAGTCGAATTAGCTTTTGATAAGTTTTTTATCGAACATCAGATAAAGATTAACTTTTAGGTTCTAGCTTAAATCTGGCGAACATTCTTCCATCTTTAGTAACAAGTGGTACTAGTCTTTATGTATTGGTGCAAGATGTAAGTTGATGGTTTAGTTGAAGTGCGAGGCTTGCACGCTGTTCTTCAATCGCCATCATCTGCTGCACAAGCCTAGCATTTGTAATCTCTTGCTCAGGAGTAGAGGGTAGCGTCCGATTTCTTTGAGGTAGGAGCGAACTAAGTCGGTAGTTGGGCTGGGCATACTTTCAAATAATTGTAAGGAGTGCTTTTATTTTTCGTTTAAGTCAAATCTTTTATTTCAAGAATTAGCCACCAAATTAAATATCAACCATAGACTTAAATCAATGTTTATGTTTGGGGAACAAACTTATAAATCAGGGTAAGCTCATCTAATTTGGTATAAATAAAACTTGACAAATTCCAGAAAATCAGCATAAAAGATTGTATAAAAAATAGACTTGACGACTGAGCAAGAC
>NZ_JACJQM010000219.1:0-6221 GCF_014696655.1 Nostoc sp. FACHB-888
ATACCTCTGTATAACTACTGTAAATCTTGACCATAGCCTTCCACCACCCCAAGCTAGCGATTGCGTTGTCTTCGCACAGCTCCCGCTGCTCGCAGGCTGTGAAGGCAAATCACAGAGTAAGGCATTGTCTCAAGCTAATCGTCATTTAAATTGCACCATTTTCATGGTAATAAAAGCTGCAAACCCTCTCCCTTGCTCCCTGCCCCTGCCCCTTGCGATCTCAACGTGCTTTCTTATATGCTTAACAGCTTACTGCGGGTTATCTGATGATAGTCAGAGAATTTGATTTTTAACGTTAACGTGCATCCCCTTGTGAAGTGTTGCTCTAGCCTCAAAGCATTCCATCACAAACACCACCAGGAAGATTAGCTAGGAATTAAGCATTGGTTAAGATAAGGTTATAAAACAGAGCTTTTCACTTGTATAAGTCCATTTTTCAGAGCTAACACCTTTAGGAGCGCTATTGCAGACCCCAGACCCAGCTCAAATAGGAGACACAGTTTTGATTCTAAATCCTTTCTATGTAACTGGAAAAGTTGGGGTTGTTTGTGGTCGAGAGCCAGACTCAGATGGTCAATCAAGCATACGCTGGCTTATTAAAGTAGATTCAAATGAGGAAAATATTCTAGTATCACTCAGGCGCAATGAGTTTGAGGTGATTACTCCGAAATTAGAATAACTTCAGGCTGTTGCCGATGGCTCCTCACCAATTCCCAGTTCCTTCTTACTGCGCTTTAACTGTTTCCAAAGTTCCTTAATTTGCTGATAAGCATCTTCTGGGTCAAGCTTACCATTGCTTTCTAAACTGGTGAGTATGCCAACTTTTTGAGCAAATTCTTGCAAGTTAGCATTGAAAACTAAGTTTTCTGGTTTAACTTGCCCGTAGTAGCGACCACGAGGGTCAAGGAATTTATTTTTGTCTTCCTCATGAGACTGATTCATGACTTCACCTCCCTACTAATAAATTTTCACCAATAATGTCAACCCAGTTTCAACTATCTCCTTAGCCAAATGGCTGCTTGGAAATATAGTTAGTGATTGCTGAAATCATGAGCCTTTTTTTAGTATGACTCATAGTCGAATGGCACTAAGAAAAGCTGAAATACTTGCCTGGTAAGAGGTTTATAAAACTAATAGTTCTAAGGTCGGGAATCAGAATAATCTGTAACTCTCAGTTTGCGATGCCGAACGCATTGCGTCTCCAAGAGTCGGCGGGCGCTTGCGCCATCACTGCTTCATTAGCCTACGTTTTTCCAAAGTGATGAAACCCTTGTAAATAATACATTTGCGCTTTTCAAGCGTGCCATTCGGTAAAGGGTAAAGGGAAAATATAAAACCTTTTCTCCATCGGTTTAAAGCCTCCTCTTTTAAGAGGAAGAAAGAAAAAAAATGTGTTTTGAGATGCGTAGCAAGAAAAAACACGGCATCCATATTTGAAACCCCTAACTTTTAAGTTAGGGGTTCCTTTCCCCCTTCCCCCTTCTTATTCATATCGGACCCTCTCTTAATCCTCTTATTTTGGCTAAGGTATTGAAATAGAAAAGCTAGTTGCACAACTAGAAGCACTGACAAATGTTTGAGTCACTTCTAGGAAGATATCAAGCTCAAAAAATAGTTACCATTGAGTATTGGTGGTAATTAATGCTGTCGCCGCTAAACTATCCAATGGTTCAGAGAAAAAATATCCTTGGGCAGATTCACATTTCAACTTTCTCAAAACTGCTAGTTGCTGTTGTGTCTCTACACCTTCAACACTGGGCGAAACACCAAGTTTGTTTGCCAATGCAATGATGATTTCACAAACTTCTAAATTTCTGCTGCTTGCGTTCATCGAGGTGATAAAAGAGCGATCAATTTTCAATATATCAATCGGAAAGCTAGAAAGACGAATTAATGAAGAGTAGCCGCTCCCAAAATCATCAATTGATAATGCAATGCCCATCTGCTTAAGTTTTAAAAGGTTAGCACTGGTTTGATCACCGTTTTCCATAATTACGTTTTCAGTAATTTCTAGCACAAGACATTTGGGAGCAAGACCAGTAGAGTGCAAAATTTTTTCAATCTGCTCAATCAAATCCGGCTGAGAAAATTGCTTAAGGGAGAGATTCACATAAATTTTTTCGGGCAAGTTGGTACCCTGGCTCACCCGCCAAGATTGCATCTGGCGACAGGACTCATGCAACGCCCAGTTGCCAATAGAGACAATTAGTCCAGTTTCTTCTGCTAGGGGAATAAAACTTGCTGGAGGCAGCAAACCACGTTCTGGATGCTGCCAGCGCAATAGTCCTTCAAAACCTAAAATAGAGCCAGTTGTGAGCGAAACAATCGGTTGGTAAAAAACGCGAAATTCAAAGCGTTCAATTGCTCGACGCAAATCTATCTCTAAATGCAATCTTGCCAGAGCTTGAGCATACATCTCTTGGTTAAATAGCTGATAACGCGCCCTACCCTGCGATTTAGCTTGGTACATTGCTGTATCAGCATCCCTAAGTACGTCTTCAGGCAAGTCATAGTCTACTGTCGAACTTAAAGCGATGCCAATACTTGCAGTTGTGATTATTTCTTGTCCTGAAAGCTCAAAGGGTAACGCTAGTTCCTGTTTAATCCGCTCGGCCACCATGATGGCTTCTGACACATCTTGGATTCCCTGAAGCAGGATTGTAAATTCGTCTCCACCAAGCCGTGCTGCTGTATCTACCAAGCGTACACATACTTTGAGCCTACTAGCAATAGCAACCAGAAATTGGTCTCCAATTAGGTGTCCTAGACTGTCATTGATCACCTTAAACCGATCTATGTCGAGAAACAGTACAGCAAATAAATAATCCTCTTGCCGTTTGGCAAGAGCGAGTGCGTATTTTAAGCGCTCCATAAACAAAGCTCGGTTTGCTAGACCTGTTAATGCATCATAAAACGCATTCTGCCGCAATTGTGACTCTGCCCATTTGCGCTCGGTGATATCATGAGTGATCCCCAGAATCTGATGAATTTCTCCTAATTCATTTAAAAGCGGCACATAGGTAACAACTATAGTGAAAGGGTCACAATCAGGCAAATTGATCGTACATTCTCCGGTTTGCAGAGTACGTGTCTCCACAGTTTTTTTGAGGATTGGTAGATAAGCATCTGTCACAGATGGTGGATTTATTTCTTCATCTGTGTGTCCAATAAGTGCCTCTAGAGAATAACCACTCCGCTTAACTCCAAAAGCATTGATATACTGTAACCGTCGTTGGGCATCATAGATCACAAATGTATCAGGGATGTTTTCTATTGCTAATCGGAATCGTTCTTCACTCTGTCGTAATGCCGACTCGACTTCCTTTTGATTAGTGACATCCCAGAAAGCTCCAATCACCCCTTGCACATTGCCAGCATCATCTCGCAATGGCATAGACCGACCAGCAACGAATCTCACATTGCTGTTACTGAAGACTAATTCCAAGTCTGTCTCAATGCTCCGCCCCGTTCTAACCGCAAGCTGCATTGGTAGTTCATTTGGCAGAATATTTTGCCCTTGTTTTTGAATTTGAAATTGAAAGGGGTACTCTCCAGTAGGTGGAGTTGCCGTCACGATTAAATCTGGCGTTCTTCGCGTCAATGTGTAGGCAGCACGGTTTGTGGTCACTTGATGGCACTGTAAATCGTGTGCAATCCAAACTGCTGCCGGAACTATCTCCATAAAAATCTCTAGCTCCCTGGCACAGGCTTTGGCAGACGCAAGGCTTTGCCGCAGAGCCTCCGAGCAAAGCAATAAAGCACAGCCAATCAAGACAAAATTAAGTGCTGTAAGAAATGACATTCGCTCAGAGCAATATCTGGCAATGGCTCCAGGCTTTTCTATAAATAACAGTTGATCAATTCCCAAATTCCAACCAAACAGATATTCGCTCATTGTCAATAATCCCAGAAAGGTTATTGCTATAGCCAACCCCTGAGTGACTTGATATTTGACCTGTCCGGTTGAAGGGAAAAAAATTAATGCCAGACCCGCTAGTACCAAACCTAAAGCGGCATTCGGTTTCATAGTTACCCAGTCTGGCAGGATGCTTTTTAAAGTTTGAATATCAGTAAGCCAGCCAACCATTACGGCACAACCAACCAGGGCTACGAACATACCCACAACCTGCTTAGTTGCTTTTAACACAGTAAGACTACAAAAATTTGGCTGATAAATCATCAAAATTAATAATAGTTTACATAGATTAACCAATAACAGCTGATAGGCTCGTAAGTCTACACCCAAGGGGTAAATAATCTGTTTAATTTTTTGAAAAAGTAGATTGTAAGCTAATCGGCACGGAAGTCGCATAATAAGAAGATGAAGTGGTTCAAAAGCAACTATGCCGATTTCTCCCAAAGTTTTAGAAATATATAAACTTCGAGTCGCTGCCGAGCTTCCAAGTCAACTACGCGCTCATCCAGAAGCGATTCGCTACACCCTCTTTGCAGCATTTTGTTATTTGAGATGAACTTAGTGTGTTACAAGCATTAAGAGAACAATTGCGTTGTAAAGAAATCTGGGTAGTGGGAGCTAATCGCTATCGCAATCCTGAAGAAGATTTACCTGCCGACTTTGATAGACAACGGGAAACATATTATCAAGCTTTAAACAAACCTACGGATGCATCCGAGTTCATCAATGGCTTACAGCAAGCTATGCATAATGCGCTCTCGTCATTCGATAACAATATAAAAAGTAATACCAAAGTAAAAATTCTTAAAAAAGGAAACGGCTGGATTTCTGTTTCACCCCTGGATGCACAAAGTGAACCGACAAATTTATTGCGTCTAAAAACTGAAATTGGGTTGAGATGGTCTGCAACAAGCCTATTGGATATTCTCAAAGAAACTGATTTAAGAATTGATTTTACAGAACATTTCAAAACTGTGGCTTCAAGAGAAGCCTTAGAGCGCAACACCTTGCAGAAACGTTTGTTGCTTTGTCTGTATGGATTAGGAACTAATACAGGGCTTAAGAGACTTAGTGCTGCGACTTTGAATACAAATTATCAAGATTTACGTTATGTGCAGCGTCGTTTTATTAATAAAGACCAATTACGTAAGGCTATTGCAACAGTTGTTAATGCTATTTTTCAGATAAGACTGCCGCAAATTTGGGGAGAAGCCACAACAGCTTGTGCCAGTGACTCGAAGAAATTTGGAGCTTGGGATCAAAACTTAATGACTGAGTGGCATATCCGTTATGGCGGTCGTGGTGTGATGATTTACTGGCACGTAGAACGCAAATCCACCTGCATTTATTCCCAACTGAAAACTTGTTCATCCAGTGAGGTGGCAGCAATGATTGAAGGAGTGCTGCGCCACTGCACAGACATGAAATTAGAGAAGAATTATGTTGATAGTCATGGACAAAGTGAGGTGGCTTTTGCATTTTGTCACCTGCTGGGATTTGAATTATTGCCTCGTCTGAAGCGGATTCACTCGCAAAAACTCTATCGCTCAGATGCGGGGAATAGTGATGCTTATCCTAATTTACAACTTATTTTAACCCGTCCTATCAAATGGGATTTGATTAGACAGCAATACGACCAAATGGTGAAGTATACAACAGCTTTGAGATTGGGTACAGCAGAACCAGAAGCTATACTTAAACGGTTTACTCGTGCCAATATTCAGCATCCTACTTATCAAGCTTTGGCAGAATTAGGTAAAGTCATCAAAACTATCTTTCTGTGCCAATATCTGCAATCAGAGGCATTACGTCGTGAAATCAATGAAGGATTAAATGTTGTTGAAAACTGGAACAGTGCTAACAGTTTTATTTTCTATGGCAAGGGTGGAGAGGTTGCCACTAACCGCCTTGAAGAACAGGAATTGTCGGTATTGTGTCTTCACTTATTACAAATATGCTTGGTTTATATCAATACTTTGATGATTCAACAGGTTTTATCTGAACCTACTTGGATGTCTCGAATGAAAACAGAAGACTTTCGGGCGTTAACACCTCTCATTTATAGCCATGTTAATCCCTATGGCACTTGGAGGCTAGACCTAGATGAACGATTACTGATTGATTTTCCCGTGGAGGTAATTGCGTGAATGTAAATGTTCAACGGACTCCAGCTAAAAAGAAAGCACATGAATTAGCTAAATATCTGCGTGGCGAACATCCCGATTACACTTATTTAAAAAGCGTTTTTCGCTACTTGCGAACTGAGTTAGAAATTCAATCCCCCAAAACCTCAACAGACTTATTA
>NZ_JACJQM010000022.1:0-117051 GCF_014696655.1 Nostoc sp. FACHB-888
TTTCTTCATACTTGTAGCCTTGATAAACCAGTTTAACTGCCAAAGCCTTCCTCACCTCACGCGCATCTGGGCGATGATCTATAAATTCTTGTAGTTCTGCGTTAGCGAAGCTCGCCGAAGGCATCGCGGATTGTATATGCTGGTTTATCATTGTTCGCTGTTAGACAGATACACACCTGCGTATTATCTCGTAGTATTTTTCAGAAATCAAATATGATTCCTATATACTTCCATTTATTCTATTCTTTGAGGTAGTTGTAAAGATACTATTTATCTCAAATATTTCTAGCCAATTAAAATTTGTCCCCACACAGTTAGAAGCTCTATCTCAAATAGATACTAAGACTTTCAATTACTACACGAATGCTTTAGAGTCCCTCGGTTTTACTAGAATTAGTGACTTAGAACTCTCTGAATCTACCCTTACTGTCGCTAGACTTTTTTGCCATCCAAAACATCTTTGTTTTGCAGAAGTGATACAAACACCTGGGCGTTCAATCGTGTTTTGTGCTATTTGCAGTGGTTTAGAGCAAGAATGGTCAGTTAGTTTTAGAGATAATTCTCCTAATCTCGCTATTGTCTATGCCTTTTTACGCCGCCCAAGGGGGATAGTTGTTGTTCAACAAAGAGTAACTCCTGAAGAACTATTACGATCGCATCTAAAATTTCGGCAGAAAATAATGCGTGATTTGAATTTACAGTTATTGCCAGATATTTCTATGGAAGCTTATTTTGATAAATCGCAAAGAATTAGGACAGATCAGAGAAAAGCACTATGGCGCAAAAGTGTCATCATTGGATTGATAGAAATGTGGCTTTTTAACTTCAAATCTGAGGCTCAAAAGTCTCAATGGCTGGGAGGTTATGCCCATTTAGCAGCTAGAAAAGGTTAATGTCAGTAAATCGAAAAGTAACTAAGTAGAAGCTTAAAATAGTACAATTAAACTATAAGAAGCAGGGAAATTCTTCATAGCTCTTGCTGTAATAACTTTGTAAGCTATTGACGAGATTTTCTACATTGTTTGGCTAGACCCAGATCATCTGCTGTACCCTGCAAAAAATTAAAGAATCTGATCTTTATTGTTTCATCAGGTGGATCTTGAAGCGGATATGATGTAAAACCGCGTTCTATTTGGGGCAATAAGACACGGTTTCATAAAAGTATTTAGTTATAATATTACAAAAATCAAAGTAAGATTTGATTTATACCAAAGTAATCCATTTACTGAGATTTGTTTTCTGGTTTATTAATTTTCTCTGTTGTGGGAACCCCTTGGTGATCGTAGCTTGTATTTTCCTGAGTCAGAGCGATCGCACTAAAGAAAATGGCACTTCCTATAGCCAAGGCTACTATAGGACGCTTAAGCAAGACAAAATCTCTGATAATCCTAGCTAAAGGTCGGCTTTGACGACGTAGCGACGAAGCAACCATCAATTGTTTCCAAGTAAACGGATCACGGACATAATGACCGCTTTGGCAAACTACTAGCCGTTCTTGGCAATAGGGACAGCAAAATAAGCCCATGCGCGTTTTTATTGGCTTTGGCGTAGCATTTCTTTGGCAAATTGGGCAAGTAACATAATGATTATCAAAGGTGTGTATATTCATTTACCTCGTCCGCCTAGTCCATTTACTCGCTCTATAACAATAGCTATACTGAATTCCGATCAATACTTAGCAGACTTCCAAGTAGGGTCTGACATCAGCCATAAATCACACATATATTGTATTACTACCAAGGATGGCTCAATGGTCGCAACACGAGTATAGCTAGATTTAGGCAAGGATGACTCCAAGTTTTTGTTTGCGGGTGCGTCCACCCAGCCCACAAAAACTTGTTGTCTTTAGAAAGATGAGCGTTAGCGCTCACTCGCACCCCACTAGCGTAGGCGTAGCCGAAACTAGGCATTGCTAACCCTTAAATAATAATTGTCTCCCATTTAACTATTCTCCCCATAAAAATTTGCACAATGACATTTTTTACTAAATCTTTGTAAATCAAGCGAATAAAGTCTACTTGTCTGGTTGCTAAATAATGGCTCACAATGATAAGTAACAGATAAAAATTTAAATTTTTTCTTACATTTACCTCGCCTCTCAATGACTCTCCTGCCTCCCACTCAACACAGGAAGGTAACGGAACAACCTGCCTTTCCTACACCTTCCGTTCGTTTAGCTTACCTAATTAATCGTTTTCAACCATCCCCAGAAACCGTTGTCCTGTTTTTAGCCATGCTCATTGGCGGTGGTACTGGTATGGGTGTAGTCACATTTCACTATTTAATCCAGCTGATTCACCAGTTGATGCTGGAAAATTTAATGAGTCAAATCGGTGTTTGGGGTGCTTGGACTCTAGCCTGCGTTCCCACCCTTGGCGGATTAATCATTGGCTTGATGCGCTGGCGCACTCAAGACTTTGGCCCTGGACTTTCATCTCTCATCGCTGCTTCTCAGGGAACAGAGATTAGGCGACCACTACGACCAGTTAGGAAAATGCTGGCTGCATCTGTTTCTTTGGGAAGTGGTGCTTCTTTGGGACCAGAGGGGCCGAGTGTAGAAATTGGCGCAAATTTTGGGATGTTGTTCTCTGTAATCCTGAATGTATCTCAAGAACGACAACGTTTGCTTTTGGGTGCTGGCGCGGCGGCTGGACTTGCGGCTGGATTTAATGCTCCCATCGCTGGAGTATTTTTTGCCCTAGAGGTGGTGATGGGAGCTACATCTTTCGCTACTTCTGCTGTGAGTGTAGTGCTTCTAGCGGCGGTGGTAGCAGCATTAGTTGCTCAAATTGGTTTGGGGGCACAACCTGCTTTTGATTTACCTGCTTACCAAGTCCGCAGCCCCTTGGAATTACCCCTTTATCTTGGGTTAGGTTTAGGGGCCAGCCTAGTTTCTCTGGCTTATACTCAATCAATTCGGGCAGCAAAAGCCTGCTTTGCGGGGAAGGTTCCAGGTTTTGCCTTTTTGGGACGAATCCCTGAACCGATTCATCCAATTATTGGCGGTGTGATGATTGGCGCAGTTGCTTTGCACTTCCCGCAAATTTTGGGCGTGGGTTATGAAACTGTAGAAGCAATGCTTCAAGATGTGGAATTTCCACTCTACCTGTTGGTGGCGTTGTTGGTGATGAAGCTACTGATGACTGCAATTAGCACAGGTAGTGGTTTCATTGGCGGTTTGTTTGCACCAGCAATGTTTTTAGGTGCTTCTTTTGGATCAGCTTACGCCAAAATTTTAGCTGTGGTATTCCCGGCAATTTGCAATCAGATGGCGGCTCCTCCAGCTTATGCAATGGTGGGAATGGCAGCAGTGCTGGCTGGTAGTGTCAGAGCGCCGTTGACGGCTATTTTAATGCTGTTTGAATTAACCCGCGACTATCGCATTGTTTTACCGTTGATGGCAGCAGTGGGTTTGAGTGTTTGGCTAGTGGAAATGATTAAACCAACTTTCAACTCTAACTCTAATCTACAACAGATTGGTCTTTCGGAATTGAAAGATGAAAAAGCGGAAATTATGCAGCAAATTTTGGTAGAAGATGCCATGCATCCCTATCCAAAAAAGTTACCTGCAACTCTTGGAGTGTTAGATGCAGCTGTGGAAATGATCCGCGATCGCGTCAGAACTGCTTTAGTAATTGATGAAGCAGAGCAATTAGTTGGTATACTTTCTCTGGAAGATATTAACCGTGCCCTTGCTCTTTGGCAAACTTACCCAAATTCACTAACTGAAATTCCAGATAATTTATCCAGCCAAACCCTCATAGACATTTGTACTACTGAAATTCTTTATGCGTGGCAGGATGAACTATTATCTGAAGCTTTAGACCGGATGACTCTTAGAGGTTTGCATCAATTACCAGTGGTAGCACGAGATAAACCCGATCACATTTTGGGTTTATTAGAAAGAGAGCAAATTGCTTTAACGTGCAATTTAGCAGTTACGCGCAAGGCACTTCGCCACTATTTACCAGTCTTACCCACCACAGATATAGTTATTAGTCATTAATCATTGGTCATTGGTCATTGGTCACTTGTACTGAGTGGAGCCAAAGGAAGCCAAAGTATTGGTCATTGCTTTTCACAAAGGACAAATGACAATTGACTAATGACCATTTATTAAGCTGTGGCTTCTATGGTTTCATCATCTTCGCGATCTTCTGGATCTATCTGTCTTAGACGAATGTGCTTTTTACCTAAAGTGATTACAAACTCATCTCCTGGTTTCAGATTCATCTGTTTTGTATAAGCTGAACCTATAAGTAAGTTACCATTCGATTGCACACTAATTCTATAGCTAGCACTACGTCCACCACGCCCATTAGCACTGGGTGTACTGTCCAACTGAATGCCTTCGGCATCAATTAGGGCATTTAAGAACTTCATCATATTGACGCGCTCTATACCATTTTTGGTAACGGTATAGTAGCCGCACTTTTTGGCTTTGTCTTCTTTGCTCTCGTTCTCTAGCTCTTTGACTTTTTTGAGCAGTTCTTCACCGAGTAGGGGTTCAATTTTTTTCTGTTTAGGCATCAACTTATGTCGAAAATGAATGTTTGAAGTGTTGGAATCGATTTTATTTTAGCTGACGTTGAGCTAATAGGAACATAATCCTTTAGTTTTTATCTCAACCTAGCCAAGTATATTACACTCATAGCCACAATTGTTATGTGATTAACAATATTGTCAAGACAATCTATTTTAAAAAATCCTGGCAATGCTGATAACTATATATATAGTTAGTGAATCACTGCTAGACTATACTTGTTTTAAGTTTTCTAAACTGACGCTCGAAAAGTTCTTTACTTGCTGAGGATGATAACTGAGTTACAGAACGATAAGTAAAACTGATCCTTAGTCATTGATAATTGGTTATTGGTCATTGGTTATTTACAAATGACAAAGGACAAACAACAAAGCTTGCCAAAATGAAACTAACTACCAGAGGACACTATAGTGTGAAGGCGTTGCTAGATTTGAGTTTACAGCCAAAATATGGCCCTGTATCTGCCAGAGCGATCGCTAAACGCCAAGATATCCCAGCTCCTTACCTCGAAAAACTACTAATAGAAATGCGTCGTGCGTCAATAGTTAAATCAGTTCGTGGTAGCATCGGCGGATACCAATTGGCAAGAGAGCCTGCACAAATATCTATAGGACAAATTTTAGAAGCAGTTGGCGAGACTAGCCATTTACCTCATCACACCCCAGCACCTGCACAAGCTGAAGATTGGGTTACATTTAGCCTCTGGCAGAGACTCAACCAAAAACTTAAAGAAGCTTTGTACAGTATTACTTTGGCAGACCTTTATTACGATGCTCGTAGCTGGCAAGCTTCCCTTGGAGAAGAAGCTAGTTTTGTGGTTTAGTCAATAGTCAATAGTCTAAATATTAACTACGAATTTTAGATTTTAGATTTTTTGGTTGATACTCCATCCGGTAATTCGTCCCACAACACTTTCATGGGCGGAACAAATTGAAAATCCTCAATTTAAAATCCGACGCTCGTTCCTTTCTACGAGACGCTGTGCGTAGCAAGATTCCCGTAGGGGTACGCTAATACTCCACTATCAGAGCCAAGTACCCGGACTTCGTAACGCTACGCTAACTTGGTTGGGGTCAATCCAAAACCCAAAATCCAAAATTGATTGACTCTTGATTCGTAACTATGACCAATAGCATCTATATATTAATAATTGCTGCACTTTTAGATTACTTAATTGGTGATCCTTGGAATTGGCCTCATCCAGTGCAAGTTATGGGTTGGGTAATTTCTCGCCTGACTAAATTTTCCCTCCAATTGTGTAAAAATTCTCTTACACAACGCCTAGCTGGAATTGTACTAGGTATTATCCTAATAATTGGTAGCGGTCTTGTTGGCTTTTTGATTATTCAAAGTGCCAAATTGGTTCATCCGTTGCTGGGAATTGCAATAAATAGCATTCTTTTGGCTAGTTGTTTTGCTGGCAGAAGTTTGCGAGCAGCAGCAGTGGCTGTTTTAGAACCTTTAACAGTGGGAGATTTGGAGAAGGCTCGGAAGATTTTAAGTAATTATGTTGGTCGAGATACCCAAAACCTTTCACAAGCAGAAATTTCACGAGCCGTTTTAGAAACGGTTGCAGAAAATGCCACCGATGGGGTGATGGCTCCGCTTTTCTATGCAATTGTTGGTGTTTTTGTGCCAGTTGTAGGGCCAACTCCTTTAGCTTTAGCATACAAAGCCAGCAGTACCCTAGATTCAATGGTAGGCTACCGGGAAGCACCCTATACTTATTTGGGATGGTTCTGTGCGCGGTTGGAAGATTGTTTGACTTGGCTACCTTGTCGGTTAACAGTCGTGACTCTGGCGCTGTTATCGGGTAAACCGATGGATGTTTGGCGGATTTGTTGTCGGGATGCCATTAACGATCCTAGCCCCAATTCTGGGTGGAGTGAGTGCGCCTATGCTGCTTTTTTGGGCGTGCAGATGGGGGGTACAAATTGGTATTGTGGGGTAGCTAAGTACAAACCACTGCTAGGAGATGCTATTTATCCCATTACTGCAACTTCTATTCAGAATGCTTTACAGTTGACTCGATATTGTTTTTTGCTATGGTTAGGGATAGCGATCGCAATATTCTTAATACTCGCAAATAGCTAATGATAAATGTAAAGTTAGGAGTTAAGAATAAAAACTCCTAACTCTTAAGTGATCACTCCTAACTTATGACTTGCTATGTCTGCTAAAGTAGTTGAAATTCTCTCATCCGAAGAAATCCGTCGTACCTTGACTCGCCTTGCGTCTCAAATTGTAGAAAAGACGCGTGACTTGTCTCAGCTGGTGCTTCTTGGCATTTATACTAGAGGTGCGTTATTAGCCGAATTGTTGGCGCGTCAAATTGAGACTTTAGAAGGTGTAGCCGTTTCAGTCGGTGCTTTGGACATTACATTTTATCGAGATGACCTCGACAAAATTGGATTGCGGACTCCAGCAAAAAGCGAAATTCCTTTTGACCTTACAGGGAAAACAGTTGTACTCGTGGATGATGTCATTTTCAAAGGACGGACGATTCGCGCTGCTTTGAATGCAGTCAACGACTACGGTAGACCAGAGGTAATTCGTTTAGCTGTGTTAGTAGATAGGGGTCATCGAGAATTACCAATCCACCCAGATTTTATTGGCAAAAAGTTGCCTACTGCTAAAGAAGAAGTTGTCAAAGTTTACTTACAAAATTGCGATGGACGAGATGCAGTAGAGTTGATTAGTCATTAGTCATTAGTCATTAGTCATTTGTTATTGGGCATTGGGCATTGGGCATTGGGCATTAGTTATTTTTCCCCTGCTCCCTCTGCTCCCCATTCTCGCATTCTGTTACCGGAAAACTGGGCTACCATGATGATGTAGTAAATACCACTTCCCGCCAAGAAACTGAAATATATTTGTAGCTGTTGATTGTGCTTCAAGTCTTCTCCCATTTACTACTTGGAACACATTTTCCCTCAGTATAACATAGGCAATATTATCGTTTATTTCTGTAGAAATTATGTCTGTGTTTATTTCGATATAAGCGGTATTTTTAAATATCTGCTCCCAAGAGGTGCGAATCTCCTTCCAACCTCGCAGTATATTACTTCCAGGATGAATACAAAAACTACCAGTCCCTTGTGACCATATTGCACTCATTGCTTCAATGTCTTTTCTTTCAAAAGCTCGATAAAAAGCTGCGTTAGCCGCTAAGACTTCATCCTTAGTCATGGGGAGTTAAATAGTTAGTAGTTAGAAGTTAGGAGTTACTAAATTATAACTTTCAAATTTGGCAAATAAATTAGCAATTCCCAATTTCCCATTCCCCATTCCCAATCCTTAACTATTTTTGACTGTGCTAATAGTTTGCAATAATTGGCTAGCTGTATAAGGCTTGGATAAAAAGGCTTTGATACCCATGCCATAAACTGTATTAACTTTATCAGCCAAAGTCAGTCCGCTGACAGCAATGATTTTGACATCTGGGTTAATTTTTCGCAGGGTGCGGATAGTAGTTATCCCATCCATAGCTGGCATGAGCATATCAGTTAATACAAGAGAGATTTTATCTTGATGTTCTGCATATAAGGCTATTGCTTCAATACCATCACTAGCTGTGATTGCTTTGTAGTTATGGCTTTCTAAAGATGTTTTTGTCACCTCTCTAATCGCAGCTTCGTCATCTACAACTAAAATTAATTCTCCTTGCCCTGAAGGTAATCGCTGTTCTTGTTCTTCTATAGTTTCTCTGGCATCTTGTGCGGGCAAATACACTTTAAATTGGCTGCCTTTTCCCTGAACGCTTACTACATCGATAAAACCGCTGTGGCTTTTAATAATGCCAAGTACAGTAGAAAGACCAAGACCAGTACCTTTACCGTGTTCTTTAGTAGTAAAAAATGGCTCAAATATCCGATCTAATATTTCTGGTTTAATACCAATTCCCGCATCAGTAACAGTAATAACAATGTGGTGACCAACTTTAGCATCAAGATGCATCTTGGCGTAATTTTCGTCAATTAAGAGATTTTCTGCCAATATTTTTAAAGTTCCACCATTTGGCATAGCGTCACGAGCATTGACACACAGATTCATCAGTACTTGGTGCAATTGGGTCGCATCACCAGATACAGTCCAAAGATTTTGCGAAATTTGAGTGGAAACTTCAATGGATTTGGGAAAAGTTTCTCTAATAATTTGCTTAATT
This sequence comes from Nostoc sp. FACHB-888, assembly GCF_014696655.1. Lineage (NCBI taxonomy): Bacteria > Bacillati > Cyanobacteriota > Cyanophyceae > Nostocales > Nostocaceae > Nostoc > Nostoc sp. FACHB-888. Next base: position 8,709 of record NZ_JACJQM010000022.1, read on the forward strand.
TCTATTATTAAATGCTTTAATTGCAATATTGTGTGATCGCCCTCAATTCCGCGAGTAAAGGATAATACTTGCTTAACTAAATTAGCCCCACGTTTAGCGTTTGTAATTAATATTTGCAACAGTCGTCGAGAACGCTCATCATGGACTTGTGCCTCAAACAGTTGAGCTGTCATCAGAATCGGCGCAAGAATATTATTCAGGTCGTGGGCGATACCACTGGCTAAGGTACCAATACTTTCCAATCGCTGGGCGCGGAGAAATTGTGCTTCCAGTTGTTTTTTTTGTGTAATGTTAGTGTTAACAATGAGAATAGATTGTGCTTTATTACCGAATTCATGCACCAGTGTCCAACGACTTTCAACAATAATTTCTTTACCTGATTTTGTTTTTTGATGTAACTCGCCCTGCCAAGAGCCATGTTTCATCATAATACTGAGTGCTTTTTCAACTTGAGACAAATTTTTTTCTTGCCAGAGAACTTGTGTCTTCTTATTGATAGCTTCTTCTTTTTTCCAACCGTATAGACTCTCAGCACCTTTGTTCCAAAATAAAATTTTGTTGTTTAAATCACACACAAAAATTGCATCGGTGGCAACATCTAGTAAAGCGGCTTGTTCGCGGATTTTCTGTTCTGTTTGTTTGCGCTCAATGGCATAGCGGATAGAACGCTCTAATAAAGGTGCGGTCAACTGGCTTTTTTCGAGATAATCTGCGGCTCCGGCTTTCATGGCTTCGATATCTATTTCCCAGTCGCCCTGACCAGTCAGCAAAATTATCGGAGAACAACAGCCGTTGGCAATTGCTTCGCGCAAAAGTTCCAGTCCCGTGTCTGGCCCCAAACGGTAGTCTACAAGATAAATGTCATGTTGGTTACGAGCGATCGCATTCTTTGCTGCTTCATAATTATTCACCCATTCTAGTTCGCAGTTTGCTACCTGAAATTCACTCAACCAATAACGAGTTAAAATATAGTCATCTTCGTCATCATCGATGAACAGAACTTTGATAGGGGTATTGTCCATGTTTATCTCCCACGGCTTCTAGTGGCAGTTTCACAATTTCAAACCAATATTTGAATAGCGTCTTCATGACCTCAACTAATGAAGCAAAAGTCACTGGCTTAATAATGAAGGAGTTCGCACCCAACTCGTAAGTATTATATATATCTTCTTCTCTTCGTGATGTTGACAGGATGACAACTGGAATTCGCCGCAGTTGTGGGTCATTTTTTATCTCTTTGAGCGCCTCAAGGCCGCCAATTCTAGGCATATTCAAATCTAATAAAATCAAACCCGGATACGGTAAACTGCTGTTGTTAGCATATCCACCACGGTGGTAAAGATAATCCATCAACTCTTCACCATTACTTACGATGTATAGTTCAATTGGCAATTGACTTTCTGCCAACGCCTCACGAACCAAGATGCCGTCGTCTTCATCATCATCAGCCATTAAGATTGTGACGTTTGTTTCTCGACCTTTCACTATGCATCGTCTCCTTTGTATTAGTATGAATCAAGTTATTAACTTGGTACAGATGGCAACTTTTACATTGACAGAAATAATCGAATATGCAGTTTATATGTTTAGCTGTGAAAGCTCCATTATTTCGTTACCAGCAAGCAACTAATACAATATGCATATTGTATTAGTTGCCAATAACCTGAAATGAATGTCATTTATAATTAACATCATGGTCAATTTGCATAACTACGCGCGACAAATTACAGGACGTAGTTGTACAATTCAGTTAATTTTAGGGTCTAGCATTATCCCTCTCTAGGAATAAAAATCAAGTGTGGGAATTAATTGGCAATACGATCATAAATTTCGCTCCTTGCCCAAGTTTGCTTTGGGCTGTGATCTTTCCGTGATGACGCTCGATAATTTTCCGACAGATAGCTAAACCTACGCCAGTACCTTCGTAATCAATGCTACTATGCAAACGTTGAAAAACATTGAAAATGCGATTAAGATATTTTTCTTCAAAACCAATCCCATTATCTTCTACGGTAATTTGACAAAGTTGAGAATTAGCAAAGATGTTATCTGCTTGATTGTTCAAAAATTCGCTATAAATTTTGATCACAGGTGGTATCTGTGGGTGGTGGAATTTGAGGGCGTTACCGATCAGGTTTTGCAGCAATTGACGCATTTGTAAAGGATCAGCTTCAATGGTGGGTAACTCTCCTATTTCCACACTTCCTCCAGTTTGCTGTACATAAATTTCTAAATCAAATAATACCTCTTGGGCAATCTTTGTGAGATTTAATGATACAAAAGGTTGCGCTCTGGTACTAATTCGTGAAAGTGTCAACAAGTCTTCAATTAATGTCTGCATTCTGGATGCAGCACTCTGCATTCGTTCTAGGTAATCACGCCCTTGCTCGGTTAATGTATCGCCACAGGTTGTTTTGAGTCGATCGCCAAAGCTTTTAATCTTACGCAGTGGCTCTTGTAAATCGTGGGAGGCGAGAAATGCAAATTGTTTCAGTTCTTCGTTAGAACGGGTGAGTTCTTGCCGTTGCCAAGTTTCTTGTTCTAAAATTAGGCTCTGAGCGGAGGCGATGCCTATTTGATCTGCCAGCTGTTGCAAAAGTTCAACTTCCCAGTTAGTCCAATGGCGGGGATGGGCGCACTGATGGGCAATTAGTAGCCCCCACAGTTGATTTTTCAAGAAAATTGGGACTACAAGGTTGGCTCTAACGGCGAAACGTTGCAGCAATTCGACATGACAAGGTTGGATATCAGCTTCCTTGATGTCGCTAATGGAACTAATTCGCCCTTGACGGTACTGCTCTATGTAATCGTCACGAAAGCAAGGGTCGATAATTTGCTGCCCCAGAACAACAGGCAAGCCGGGAACTACTGCCTCTTGAACGGCCAAAAAAGAGCCAGTTGGCTGTAGACGCAAGATTAATACCCGGTCGGCAAGCAGTAGCTTTTGTACCTCTGTGACGCTGGTTTGAAGAATATTATCGATTTGTAGAGACTGACGAATTTTCAGGGTAATATTAGCGAACAGTTGCGATCGCATATTTTGGCGTTCTAATTCTGCTTGTGCGCGATTGCGCTCGTGTAGCACGGCTCGCTGTTCGGTAATATCCATCATCGCACCCATCATCCGCACTGGTTTGCCTGCCTGGTCATGAACGACATAACCGCGATCAAAGACATAGGCATAAGAACCATCGCTACGGCGAAAGCGGTATTCATTTAGCCAGAATTTTTCACCACTATCTATAAGTGTCCGCGCTTGGGTGGCGAGTCTCTGCCTATCATCTGGATGTATATGTTCACTCCACCAATCAGCAGTGAATGTTATTTGCTCTTGTGAGTAACCAAAGAGAGTTTGTAAAGCTTGATTCCACCACACCTCATTAATCAGCAAATCCCAGTCCCATAAAAGATCATTGGTAGCACGGGCGACTATTTGGAAACGTTCTTCGCTCTGACGCAGTTGTTCTTCTGCCTGTTTGCGTTCAGTAATATCTGTATGACAACTTGTCATCCGTACTACGGTACCATTTTTATCCCATACTGCCTGACCGCGATCTAAAACCCATTTATAGGTGTTATCTTTACACCGGATTCGATGTTCACTGATACAAAACGGGGTAATTTTAGCAAAGTGATCAGCGATCGCTTGTCTTACAAATCCAATATCATCTGGATGCACTCGTGTTGCCCATTCGTCTAAATGATTGGAAATCTCATGTTCTTCATAACCAAGCATTTCCTTCCAGCGAGTTGAGAAAAATACTTGATTATTTTTAACGTTCCAATCCCAAATGCCATCATTATTGCCCTGTACGGCTAACTGGTAGCGTTCTTCGCTTTCTTTGAGTGCGTCTTCTACCCGTTGGCGCTCAATGGCTGTAGCGAGAAGATTGGCAACAGCTTGGAGAAAAGAAATATCATCTTTGGTGAAAGTGTGGTGTTTGGTTGTGTGTGCCCCAAATACACCAAAAGGACGTTCTTTGCCATGAATCACTACGCTAATACCGCTCACCACTTGATGCTCATGTAGCAGTGGCGGCCCATTGAATCGTGTTTCGGCGCTCAGATCATTAACAATCACTGGTTCTTTAGAAAGCAGGGTGTAGCCAGCTTGAGAATTGATCCCCGCACTAACGGTTGCCTTTCCGACAAGTCCAGGTTGCCAACCTACCCCAGCGCGTAGCAGCAATTTATGATCATCTGGCAGTAGTTCCAAAATTTTGCAAGACTGAACTTTTAAACATTGGGCAACCATTGTTACACATGAGTTCATCAGCGTAGTCAAGTTTGTACTAGCTAAGGCCATTTGACTTAGTTCTGCCACCATTGCTTGCTGGTTAGCATGAACTTTTAGCGCCTCCTCGGCTTGCTTGCGCTTGGTGATATCCATGTATACCCCAGACATTTGCACAGCCACTCCAGATGCATCCCTATAAACAACACCTTTGCTTGCTAAAACACGAATTCTCCCATCGGCTAAAACAACTCGAAATTCGATGTCATATTTAACTTTTTCCTGAATAGCTTGCTGATGCGATCGCCTGACTAAATCGCGATCGTGGGGATGAATACAGTAGATGAAAGCTTCATAGGTGTAGTTGAAAGTGCCTTTCTCTAAGCCAAAAAGCGCTTCTAGATTATCTGACCAAGTAATTTTGTTCGTCAGCAGATCCCAGTTCCAGATGACCATGCCACCCGCGTCTAATGCGATCCTGAATTGGGCTTTTTGCAATTGTGCCTGTGCAGTTTGCTGCCGTAATTCCTGCACAGTTCGACTAGCTTCCAGAAGACGGCGCAATCTTTGACGTAATATTGGCCATTGAATCGGCTTGCTAATGAAATCAGTTGCACCCACAGCAAAAGCTTTCTCTACGGATGCCTGATCATAAAAATCCGTCATCATTAACACTGGTGTGTCCTTGCCATCAGGGAGTGTTTGCAGTTGAGCGCAGCAACTAAACCCATCCATCACTGGCATCATGACATCCAACAGTACTATCTCTGGGTGGAGATGAGTATAAATAGCGATCGCCTCTAAACCGTTACTCGCTTCTACCACCTGATACCCTGCTTCTGTCAATTGCTCACACAGATGCATTCGCATTAAATCGTCGTCGTCTACAACTAAAATCAGGTTAGTCATTTGTCCCTTGTTCTTTGTGATTAAGCAATGACTGTGCCAATTTTAAATATTTAATTTTGGATTGCCAAAAAATTTCAATCCTACAATCTAATGAATTGGCCTTACAGGTAGAGAATTAATTTGTAGAGAAACATCAAAAATATTATTGTTCCCAGCCCCAGAAATACAGAGGCAAGATTAAATAAATATGTAAAATATTATACTATACCTTGGTTGGTATTGCGAACAATATCTCCGACGGGCTACGCCTACGCCTTTTTTAGTTTTGCTAAACTCAGCACTCTTCATTTTTCTTGGAACGTCTCTAAATAGTCTTTTTTTGGCAAAGGTATTGTTTGTAGATTAGGCTTTTTGACTAACTCACAGCTTAATGTCATGAAATTTTGACATTATTGCCATTGTTCAATATATAATGTCATGGAAGTATGACATTACGATCCCAGAAAAGCTTATAAATTCGTAATACAGGCAAAAAAGCTGTGGCAACCCCTTGATCCCTACATATGCTTAGTGGTTAATATTGACTTAACAAATAGGACTTCCTCGATCCCAAAGAAATGCTGATTTTGGCATAACTAAGGAATTGATTGGAACTAACCCCAATTTAAAAACAGATTAAAAAACTTAAAACTGGGCAAAACCAGGAGTCAGGAATAAGAAATTCATCTGGAGTGGATGAGATTTTACATAGCATTCTTTAACCAGGGGAAATCATTTACCGCTTAAACTACTGGAGGCCAAAATTAATGGCAAAAGAACGCCCGCCCTTAGAGGAGATGACCTTACGCCAACTACGCAAAGTTGCTAGTGAATATAGCATCTCTCGCTATAGCCGAATGCGTAAATCACAATTACTGGCATCAATTCAAGAAGTCCAGCGCAATAAAATTTCGCTCAGTCCATCTCGATCATTGGAGGCACAGGAAACCGTGGAAGCTGCAAAGTTTGAATTAGGTCAGGAAGATCGCACTGGTGGATCTTTAGCTGATGTTGATGAAGGACTGGCAGATTTACCTTCTGGCTATGGTGAAAGCCGGATTGTTCTCTTACCACGCGACCCTCAGTGGGCTTACACTTACTGGGATATTCCCAATGATCACAAAGAGGAACTGCGTCGGCAAGGGGGACAACAACTTGCACTACGGATTTATGATGTCACCGACATAAATATCGAATTCCAAAGCCCCCACAGTATTCAAGAATATCCTGCTGATGAACTAGCGAGAGAATGGTATATACCAGTTCCAGTTAGCGATCGCGATTATGTGATTGATATCGGCTATCGTGCTGCTGATGGCCGCTGGTTGGTACTAGCTCGTTCTGCGAGAGTACACATTCCTCCCGTTTATCCTTCTGACTGGATAGAAGATGTCTTCATCACTGTCAACTTTGAAGAAGATTTGCGTGGTCAGACTCAGTACGAACTAGTTCCCCCTGCCAAGAAGATTGCAGCTACCACCAATGGTAATGCTGTTGTCAATGGTAACGGCAACCCCATCTACGACCAAATCTTTGGTTTAGCAGAATCTGCCGAATCACTACGGGTTGCTGGTTCTATCTTCGGTTCCCAGCATCAAGTACCAAGTTCAGCGCGTCCTGAACAAGCTATTAGCTCCTACGTTTTCCCATCTGGTGTTGGTATGTGGGCAGCTCCTACCGTGTCAGGCTTAACCGCTTCCGGTGCAGGAATGTCAGGTGTTGGCTTCTCGGCTTCCGCCGTACCAATGCGTCCGCGCCAGTTCTGGTTAATTGCCGATGCTGAATTGATAGTCTACGGTGCAACCGAACCCGATGCTACCGTAACCATTGGCGGTCGTCCAATTCAGCTAAATCCAGATGGAACCTTCCGCTTCCAGATGTCCTTCCAAGATGGTTTAATTGACTATCCGATTTTGGCTGTAGCTGCTGATGGTGAGCAAACCCGGTCAATTCAGATGAAATTTAATCGTGAGACACCATCCCGAAATACCAACACCAAAGAAGAAGCTGTTTTAGAATGGTTCTCTTAAGTTTTGGTTATCAGATTAACTCCAAACTGAAATTTTAAATTATTCCCCGCTATAGTAATTCTGTAGCGGTTTTTTTGCATTATATGTCTCTGAAAAAATTATTTTTGTTATTTATCTTGATAATTAGTGCAGGCTTATTATCAGGTTGTCAAGAGATTGAAGCAAATTCAGCCCCAAAAGCATCTAAAACTTGCCCTGGTAAAGATCCTAAGTTCAGCATTGATTTTTTTAAAACCAATAATCAAGGTAAAAAGAATCAAAAAGGTATTAACAATGTGATTATTTTTAATCCCAAATCAGCAGAATTAGATTTCAAAGTTAATGTTGGTCTATCTCATAAACTCTACGCTAAAGATGCTAGAGGGAAACTGCGTAAAGAATATGTACCAAAACAGTTTCGTGAACTCATTGGTGATGAGAATGCCAAATTAAACGGACAGTTACCCATTGCCGCAATTAATGCCGACTATATAGGTACTGATGATAAACCACAAGGCTTAAATGTTTCTCGTGGTGTCGAGTATTCAGGAGCGTTTAAAAATAAACGTTCTTCTTTTGGTATATCAGGAGGTACACCTAAGCAACGACAGGCTACTATCCAGGCTGGTAGAAGAAAAAGCGATATTCTTAATTACAATTTAGTGGGTGGTAATGGCAGATTCTATCGTCAGGGTAAATTTAAAGATATCTGTAAAGATTTAGGACAATTTGCTTGTAGAAATGCTACCAATCGTTCTCTGGCAGCTATCACTAATCAAGGCTATGTAATTTTATTAGTTAATGATTTGAAAGCTAATTCAGATATTGAATTATCGCAAATTAATCAAGAATTACTGCCAGATATGTTTGATAATGTCCTAGAAGGCATTACTAGCAATAACTGTTTAGGTAAGATTCAAGAAGGAATTTTATTTGATGGAGGTATGTCTCCAGGATTATATTATAACCAGAAAACTTATGTAGAAAATTTTGGGCCAATAGGTTCAGTTTTCTTGATTTTCAAAAAATAAAATAGTTGATAACTAGTACATTTTGGCAAAATTGGCTGATGACTGATAACCGTCAATAGTTAACAGTTAACGACTGTAAAGAGTGTTTATACAGTTTACGCGGGCATCAGCTTATAAAATCGTCAAAACAGCAACTTGCGTCTAAAATAGGATCTTTAATGCTTTGAAAAGTAACGGTAAAGTTAGTATTTCATGCTGTATATGCCCTTGAACATCCTCTAAAATGACTGTATAAGGGCGTAAGTTTCAGATTTAGAAGGGATTTTGACCAACAGATAACCACAGATGTAGCCTTTAACCGACGCATGACCAATCGAGAGGAATCATTGAAAAACGAGTTAACGTCAGCAAGCAACGTCGGCGTAAATTTCCTTCTCGCTGGGGGTGAAATGGGGGCTAGAATGCGAGAACAGGACTGGTCAAAAACATCCCTTGGCCCACCACAGCAGTGGCCACAGAGTTTGAAGACTGCTGTGCGGATTATGCTGACTTGCCGTCAACCCATGTTTGTCTGGTGGGGTGAAGAACTGATTAACCTTTACAATGACGCTTACAAGGCTATTATTGGCGGCAAACATCCAGAAGCACTTGGGCAGCCAGCTTCTTACGTGTGGCGGGAAATATGGGATCAGGTTGGGCCTCGAGCAGAATCAGCGATGCTGAAGAACGAGGGCACTTACGACGAAGCGCTGCTGCTAATTATGGAGCGCTTTGGCTACCCAGAGGAAACCTATTACACTTTTTCATATAGCCCGGTTCCTAACGATCAGGGCGACACAGGTGGGATTATCTGCGCCAATACAGACGACACGCAGCGCATTATCGGTGAGCGTCAGTTGGCACTTTTGCGCGAACTAGCGGCTAGGACAGCAGACGCACGGACATTCGATCAAGCCTGTAGACTGAGTGCGAATTGTCTGGAGAGCAACCCTTACGACCTGCCTTTCGCCATGATTTATCTAGTTGAGCCAGATCAGCAGCAAGTTTTTCTGGCTGGAACGTGCCGCATCGCGCAAAACCATGTAGCAGTTCCTCAAACAGTCGCTCTCGATTCTGATTGCGTTTGGCCCTTTGCGGAAGTGATCAGAACACTTCAGGCACAACTAATTTCCGATTTGGGAGCTTTTAATAGCTTACCTTGTGGTATTTGGCAGCGATCGCCTCATCAAGCGATCGCTGTGCCAATTGCACCATCCGGTCAGACGGGAAAAGCTGGTATATTAATTGCTGGTTTAAATCCCTTTAGGCTATTCGACGATAATTATCGAGGATTCATCGATTTAGTTGCAGCTCAAATTGCAGCCAGCATCGCTAACGCCCAAGCTTACGAGGAAGAACGCAAACGCGCCCAAGCCTTGGCAGAAATTGATCGCGCTAAAACCGTCTTTTTCAGCAACGTCAGCCACGAGTTCCGTACCCCACTTACCCTGATGTTGGGGCCATTAGAGGAAACCATAGCCAATTGTGCCAACCTGCTTCCAGCCAACGAACGAGAGCAGTTAGAAATGGTGCAACGCAACGGACTTCGCCTGCTGAAACTGGTCAACAGCCTGTTAGACTTCTCGCGCATTGAAGCCGGACGGGTTCAAGCCTCATACGAACCCACAAACCTTGCCACCTTCACCGCAGAACTAGCTAGTGTATTTCGTTCAACGATAGAACGGGCAGGGATGCAGTTATCAGTTAATTGCCCTTCTCTTCCAGCACCAGTGTATGTAGATCGAGAGATGTGGGAAAAGATTGTTCTTAACCTGCTCTCAAATGCATTCAAGTTCACGATGGCTGGAGAAATTACAGTCAGCTTGCAGTGGGCAAATGACCATATTGAATTCGCAGTCAAAGACACAGGAATTGGTATCCCAGCAGAAGAAATCCCTCACCTTTTTGAACGATTCCACCGCGTCAAAGGGTCGCAAGGACGAACTTTTGAAGGGTCAGGAATTGGATTGTCGCTGGTGCAAGAATTGGTGCAAATGCATGGTGGAACAGTCCAAGTAACTAGTATTTTAGGAGCAGGCAGTTGCTTTACTGTATCAATTCCAACAGGATCTGCTCATTTGTCTCCAGACCGGATTAGCGCCCCTCGAACCTTAGCTTCAACCGCACTAGGTGCAACACCCTATTTAGAAGAAGCCCTGCGTTGGCTACCCGAAGAGGAGGGGGAGACAAGGGGAGTGTTGCAACAGAATTCTCCTTGTCCCCTTGTCCCCGTTTCCTCTTCCTACCCCCGAATTCTCCTGGCTGACGACAATGCAGATATGCGCGATTACGTCAAGCGGCTGTTAAGTCAGCAGTATGAGGTGGAATCAGTGCCGGACGGTTTAGCTGCTTTGGATTCTGCTCGTGGGCGTATCCCAGATTTGGTACTGACAGATGTAATGATGCCTGGATTAGATGGCTTTGCGCTGCTGCAAGAATTACGAGCTGATCCGCAGACGAGAAAAGTTCCAATCATCCTGTTGTCGGCACGGGCAGGGGAAGAAGCACGGGTGGAAGGGTTGGAAGCGGGAGCCGATGATTACTTAATTAAACCGTTCTCTGCCCGTGAATTGTTGGCGCGGGTAGAGGCAGCCCTAAAAATGGCTCGTCTGCGCCAGGAGGCAATGCAACGGGAGCAAGGGTTACGGATTGAAGCTGAGGTCGCAAAAGCACACTTAGAGACTGTCTTAGCTGGCATTCAAGACCAGTTCTTTGTGTTGGATCGAGAGTGGCGTTATACCTTTGTCAATGACCAGGTAGCAGAAGTTGCTGGCATCCAAAAGGAAGAGTTGCTAGGTAAGATCATTTGGGAAGTGTTTCCAGATGTGTTCAAAAGCGAGTTTTATAATCAGGTTCAGCAGGCATTGGCACAACAAACCGTTGTTCAGTTTGAATACTTTTATCCTGCTTGGCAGCGCTGGTTTGAGAATCGCGTCTACCCCAATGCTTTTGGAGTAAGCATTTTTGTTACAGACATCAGCGATCGCAAGAGTACAGAAGCCGAACGCGATCGCCTCTTGCAACTTGAGCAAGCTGCCAGAACTGAAGCCGAAACAGCCAACCGCATTAAGGATGAATTTTTGGCGGTACTTTCCCATGAATTGCGATCGCCTCTCAATCCTATTCTTGGTTGGGCGAGACTCTTACAAACCCGTGAGTTTGACGCAGCAGCGTTGAAGAAAGCTATTGCAACCATCGAGCGGAATGCTAAATTACAAGCTCAACTAATTGAAGATTTGCTCGATGTCTCTCGCATCTTACAAGGCAAGCTCAACCTCAATATGTTTCCTGTCAACCTGGTGCTTGTGATTGAGGCGGCATTAGAAACAGTGCGTTTGGCAGCAGAAGCTAAAGATATTCAAATTCAGACGATGCTGGATTCTTCTTTAGGGCAAGTTTTGGGTGATTCCGGTCGTTTACAACAAGTGATCTGGAATCTTTTATCGAATGCTGTTAAATTTACTCCTGAAGGAGGAAAAATTGATATTCAACTGGAGCGCATTGATACTCAAGCTCAGGTTACCGTAAGTGACACAGGTAAGGGGATCAGTCCTGAATTTCTCCCTCATGTGTTTGAATATTTCCGTCAGGCTGATAGTACGACAACCCGAAAGTTTGGTGGCTTGGGGTTAGGATTAGCAATTGTCCGTCATCTCATAGAATTACATGGTGGCACGATTTGGGCAGAAAGTTTAGGTGAAGGGCAAGGAGCTATTTTCACAGTTAGGCTATCGCTTATTAAAAAAGAGTTAACCTCAAAACAAGAGATAATTACTGCCTTAAATGCTTCCCCTACAATTGAAATCCTTGCAGGTATTCAAATCTTAGTTGTGGACGATGACGATGATACTCGCGAGTTCCATACATTTGTGCTAGAGCAGGCTGGAGCAAGGGTAACTGCTGTGGCATCAGCAAAAGAAGCACTGCAAGCATTGGCAGAATCAGAACTAGATATGATGCTCAGTGATATTGGGATGCCAGAGACAGATGGCTATATGCTGATGCGCCAAGTTAAAGCATTGCAGGCATTGCAAGCTAAACAGATTCCGGCGATCGCTTTAACTGCTTATGCCGGAGAGATCGACCAGCAACAAGCACTCGAATCAGGGTTTCAAAAGCATATGTCCAAACCCGTCGAACCAGAGGAGTTAGTCAAGGCAATTGCAACTCTGATTGGTATAAATGGGAATGCCTGAGTTACGCATTTAACTTGAATATTTACATGAAGGCTGATGACTGATAACCGTTAACCGTCAACAGCCGTAAACAGTGTTTATACAATTTAGGAGAGGGATTTCCTGATATGAATGCTACTCTACTTCTACTAAATGACTAACACGATATTGCTTAATTTTTTCCAAGGGTTCATTCTCTCCCGAAGAAAAAGCGGTCATTACATAACCACTTACTTCTACCTTGGCTTCATAAGCACCGCTTTTATTTCCATCTGGTGTAGTAAAATCAATCCGAACATCTGCCCATTCTTGATTAATTTGATCATGAGCAATAACTTGACCTGATTTTTGGTATTCCAACCAATTCCAGCCCGCTTGCATCCATATTTCTCTTTCTACAATTTGTCCAAATTTGGATAAACCACCCCATCCCCGATAGTAAGGATAAAGTTCTTTGACGGAACCATGATTCCATACCAATAAATCCAAAATTTCTGGTTTTAAATGACCGTAGTAGCGTCCTTGAGGTAAATCAACTAGGGTAGGTGCAAACTGATGACCACCAAAATGGCTACAACGCCAAACGCGCAAGTTGCTATTAGTTATACCAGCATACTCAGAACGCAACTTTTTATAAAGAGGATAACCAAATTTGCTACAAGCAGCATCAACGTTACCGTGGTTGCAAACAAGTAATTCTCTAATATGATTGCTTTTTTGTCGATACTGTTCAAAATCTGGTAGGTTTCCTGGTTCTTTTATTAAAGCCAGTGCTAAAGCACCAATCTCAGCATCGGGTACGATAAATTCTTGTTTTTCATACTCAGCAAATAACCCTGCTGGTCGGCGATAGTGAAATATGTGCTTATAACCAGGTATAGAGTAATCTTGATCTGGAGCAATCGCTAGTTGCCGAATTGTTTTACCATGTTCCCAAACAAAACTCAATGCGTCCAACACTCCTTGCGGCATTGGTTCGGGTTCAATCCAAATCTCAACTGGCCAAGGTTGTGGAGCTTCAATAATTAAATATTGTTCAACGGCTATGGCAGAACCAATAGGATCTTCACCATTAGCTTGGGAAATTTCTGAACAGAAACGGCATTTGTTACGAGTTTGATTGGTTACCATATTCCAATTGATCTATACACTACAAAACATTAAAAAGAATCGCCCATTGCTCATTTTTCCAACAGTCGCTCGGATTTTTATAAATTAATTTTTGGTACTTTACTTCTTTGTACTGCTATCAGCAAACCATAATTTTATTGAAACTTATTAGCACTAAATCACTTATAGCTTTTCCTACTCAAATGAGTTACATCACAGCAAGCTATTCGCTTGTGGGGATGGGGTTGGAGGTGGGGTTCTTGTACCTCACTCAACCGAAAATCACCATAAAAAGAAGTATTGCTAGGTTGGTAGTCATTTCTATAGTATACTGTTTTTGCACAATTTTCTCAATTACTTCTCATTGAATTATAACTTTCAGGACAATTCTGGCTAAGATTTGGCGACGTTATGAAAATTGGTCTAAAGCAGTTTGGGAATTTATTAATAGACTATCTCAAGCCTCAAAAGGGACGCGTTGCCAAGTTTGCGATCGCTCTGTTAACTAGTATCGGCTTGCAACTCCTCAACCCGCAAATTCTACGTAATTTCATTGATACATCTGTAGCAGGTGGTTCAGTGCGAAACTTATTCATTGCCGCATTTCTATTTATTGGTGTAGCTTTAGCGACGCAATTAATGTCAATTACAGCTACATACTACGGTGAAAACGTTGCTTGGACAGCTACTAATGCCTTACGTGCCGATTTAGTTGAGCATTGCCTGAAACTCGATTTATCTTTCCATAAGGCTTCGACACCTGGTGAATTAGTAGAACGAGTGGATGGTGATATTCAGAATCTTTCAAAATTTTTCTCGAAATTTAGTGTTTACATTTTAGGCAGTTTGCTGTTGATTTTGGGTGTGATTGTGGTAATGTTCGCCGAAGATTGGCGAGCTGGTATAACTATTTCATTTTTCGCCCTCACAGCATTATTTACACTAATTCGTCTGCGTTCCATCGCCGTTCCTCATTGGGGAAGCTATCGCCAAGTCAATGGAGAGTTTTTCGGATTTTTGGGTGAACAACTAACTGGCATTGAAGACATAAGGGCAAATGGTGCAAAAAATTATGTTATGCATCGCTTCTACAAAATTCTGCAACGTTGGTTGCCAACCTATCACAAAGCACGCTTTGCTGATACTATCCTCTGGGGTACAACTAACGCTATATTCACGCTCGGTAATATTATTGCTTTAGCTGTAGCTCTTTACCTTTGGAATCAAAAAGCGATCACTATTGGAACTGCATACATATTTTTTTACTACACTACGCTTTTGAGCGAACCAATTGAGCAAATTCGTACTCAGTTAGAAGACCTTCAACAGGCAGAAGCTAGTATTTATCGTATTCAAGACTTATTTCAAGTGCAATCACAACTTAATGTAGGAGGCAAAGAGCTACTTCCTAATGGCGCACTTTCTGTTACATTTGAAAATGTCTCATTTAGCTATAGCGATCGCATCAAAAGTGATCGCATCAACAAGCAAGATGCAAAACCAGACTTAATCCTACAAGATATATCTTTCCATTTACCGCCTAGTCATGTATTGGGACTATTAGGACGTACAGGGAGCGGTAAAACAACTTTAGTACGTTTATTATTGAGGTTATATGACTCACAATCAGGCACAATTCGCTTGGGGAATGTGAACATCAACCAGACTCCTTTAACAGACTTACCCAAGCACGTCGGGTTAGTAACTCAGAATGTACAGTTATTCCAAACTACAGTCCGCAACAATCTTACCTTTTTTAACCAAAATATCAGCGACGAGCGCATCTATGAAACCTTGGAGATGCTGGGATTATCTGCATGGCTACATTCATTACCCAAAGACTTAGATACTGAACTGGGGCCTGACAGTAGTGGCTTATCAGCAGGACAGGCGCAATTATTAGCATTTGCCCGTGTTTTTCTCAAAGACCCTGGTTTAGTAATTTTAGATGAAGCATCCTCACGCCTCGATCCTACAACAGAAAAGTTCATTGAAAAAGCTATAGACCAGCTATTGATTGGGCGTACCGGCATCATTATCGCTCACCGATTAGCAACCGTGCAAAGAGCAAATCAAATTCTGATTTTAGACAAAGGTCGGGTAAGCGAATATGGGTTACGGGAAGAATTACTTGAAAATTCTCATTCACGCTTTGCTCAATTACTCAAGACTGGTTTGACAGATTTATTAGTTTAATTTTGGTCAACACTCTTCTTTTAATTAAAACTTGCGAATTGCGCTAGCGAGTCTTCTCCCAAAGGGAGACGCTAAGAGCGAACGAGCGTCACTACGAATTACAAATTATTATGCTATCAGCAACTAAAAAAGCACAAGGTTGGAAATTATTATGGAACCTAATGTGCTATAAACCAAAACTTTACATAATTGACACCTGCTTCTGGATTTTAATTATGGGATTGCCTGCAATCCCTGGGTTAATTATTCGAGAATTCTTTAATAGCCTGACAGGTAAAGCACAATTTGGGTTAATACCTTTAGCTTGGATTGCATTATTGTTAACTTTAAGTTTAGGACACATTGGGACAATATTTGCAGGTCGCTTAACCAAGACTCAGCATCGTTTCATCATGAGTTCGCTGCTGCGACGCAATCTGTTAGAACGCTTGTTAAACAATCCTAATGCTCAACCTATGATTGTTAACAGCGAGGCAGAAAAAACTGTATCTCAAGGTGAAGTTATTAGTTATTTTCGTGAGGATGCTCAACAAATAGAAGACAATGTAGCATGGGTATCGGAACTACTTGGCGAAGGAATATTTGCTGTTCTTTGTTTGGGTATTTTATTAAGCGTTAATGTCCAAATGACCCTGTTTGTTTTTCTGCCTTTAGTTGGGATGATTGCAATTGTTCAAAAAGCAGAAACTTACATCAAACGATACCGCAAAGCTAGCCGCCAAGCAACAGAAAAGGTGACAGGAATTTTAGGCGAGATTTTTAGCTCAGTGCAAGCAATTAAAGTAGCTGGTGCAGAAAAAGATGTGCTGAATCATTTTCGCCTTCTCAACGAAAAACGCCGCCAAGTGATGGTGAGAGATAGCTTATTAAATGCCATGTTAGATTCAGTATTTCAAAACATGGTGAATCTAGGAACGGGTTTGATTTTGCTACTAGCTTCTGTGTTAATTCAGACTCAAAATAGTAAATTGACTATAGGTGATTTTGCTCTGTTTATTTATAATCTTTCCTTTGTCACCGGCTTTTTCAACTCTTTAGGGAGATTCATGGCATTGTACAAGCAAACTGAAGTCTCCTTTGAACGGATGACAGCTTTGCTTTCTGGTGTGACAGCAGATGTTTTGGTAGCCAAAAATTCACTTTATCTGAATAACTTGGGCGATCGCTTACGGCGGGCCCCAGCCCATCGCAAACAATCACTTCCACCCTTAGAGCAACCACAGAGGCAAGAGAGCGATCGCTTACAATTATTAACCATATCAAACCTTACTTACCACTATCCCGGTACTAACCAAGGAATAACAGACATCAGCTTTCAACTACAGCGCGGTAGTTTGACTGTCATTACTGGTCGCATTGGTTCTGGTAAAACTACACTACTACGAGTTTTATTAGGATTATTACCCAAGCAATCAGGTGCTATTTATTGGAATGGTTACCTAGTAGAAGACCCTGTTAATTTCTTTGTACCACCTCGTAGTGCCTATACTCCTCAAATTCCCCAACTGTTTAGTTATACCCTTAGAGAAAATATTTTACTTGGTTTAGAGAAAGATGATTATGAAATCGAAAAGGCGTTAAAAATGTCTGTGTTTGAACAAGATTTAGCCGCCATGAACGAAAAAATGGAAACTTTAGTAGGATCAAAAGGAGTTAGGTTATCTGGTGGACAATTGCAACGTTTAGCAGCTGCTCGAATGTTTGTTCGTAAACCAGAGTTGATGGTTTTTGATGACCTTTCTAGTGCATTGGATGTAGAGACAGAATTAGCTTTATGGTCACGGATATTTGAAGAAGAAAATTGGATGCCAACTTGTCTTGTGGTTTCTCATCGGCGTTCTATTTTACGTCGCGCCGACCAAATCATTCTACTAAAGGCAGGTAAAATAGCAGCACAAGGAAAGTTAGATGAAATTATTAGCAAAGGTCAAGAGCTAAATTTTTGACTCTATTAACTCCTTTTCAGCCTGAAGCCAATGTTCTATAGACTTGCCGTCTGAATAGCCAGTTTGTTGCCAGATTTCATAAGCTTTCAAACGGATTTTGTTTTCATCTGGACGGTTACTAATAAAATTCACGCTTAATTTTATCGCTAAAACTACGTTTTTATTGAGAATTAACAACGAACTAATCAGGATTACAAAAAACTAGAGCGATCGCTCTGGCAAATGTTAAGAAATATCCGGGTAATGGATAGCTTCAAAAAGGGGGATTGAAGGAGGCAGGAGGCAGAAGGAGTAAATCAGTAGGGGATTCGACCCCTACTGATTTAGAGCCACTGAACGAGAGTTCAGTGGGGGTCTTAAACCCTTGCTCCATTAGGTCGCGGCAGGAGGCAGAGCGCAGTTTTCCTCCTGCCTCCGCGCTAAAGCCTCCTGCCTTCCTCAATAAAAGCCTCAAAGTCCCCCTTAGAAAGGAGGATTTAGGGGGATCTCTAAACATTCGGTGTATACAAAAAACTTTTTAGACATCCTGTTAAGTTAAATATTTAAAAAGGTCATCAAGTAACTTATTTACTCCCAAAAAGCCGAATGTCCACCATCTATCTACTCGGACTCCATACACTTGTTTATTTTGTGCTGCTTTTAGCGTAGTTAAAAGAGGATTTTGAAAAAAAGCTTGTGTCAATTGTTGAGTATCATTCATGACAAACAAAACATCAGCATCATACTTATTTAATACCTCCATACTCGATACTAAAGTATCTTCTTTTTGGTTCACCAAGGTAGGTATAAGCCTGATACCAATGTCTTGCAAAACTTGATTATAAGTTTCATTATCTGAATATGTAGCGATGAGACTTTCTGCAAAAAGGTTAATCACTGATACTTCTATCTTTTTTAAACGCTCACCCATTAAATTTTGCAATTTCTTAACCCGCTCATAGTATCGGGCGATGACTTGTTCTGCCTTTTCACTCTCACCTAATACTTGAGCGATAAAGCGGAGATTTTCTTTAAAAGAATAATTTAGACCCGGCAAATCTACGACAACTGTAGGTGCGATCGCTGATAATTGTTTATAGAAACTTTTCTGGTATTCACGCATCAAAATTAAATCGGGTTTGAGCAAAATAACTCTTTCCAAATTAGGCTGATTTCCATCACCAACTATCTCAATACCAGCTGCTTCTTCATTGGTTACACCACGGAATAAAAAGTCGTACTGTGGAAAATAACTTACTGTACCAATTGGTTTGACACCCAGAGATAGAACAGGATCTAAAAGCCCAACATCATTTAATACAATAATTCGCTGTGGCTTGACAGGAATTCTTGTTTCACCCAAAGCGTGTTTGACTACGCGTGTAGCTACTGGTAATTGAGAACTAGCTGAGTTATTGCCACCTTGAACTTGCTGATTTGCAAAAAGATAGATGTGGCTTACCCAAAGGAAAGCAATAGTAATAATTCCTAGTAAAAACAGTTTGATAGGGCGCTTGATTTTCATACTTTGGCCTCCTTCTATCTTCACACTGTGAATGAAGCAATAGAAAGCCTCTACGCGTCTATAAATATGGCGACAAACGTAGTGGCTCCTATAGTGTTAACTAAAGTTCAAACGAAATTGTCCCTATTACCGTAAACGGTGCGCCTGGAATCACTGTATTTCTGCCAAAGTTAAATGACTCAAAATACCTCGTGCCAAACAGGTTTTCAATATTGATGGCGGCTCTCCAGTTATCACGTTTGTAATAAATTGCGGCATCAGTTCGCAGATAGCTAGGTAATGTAAAAGTATTGTCAGCTTCATTGGTAGGAATATCACCACCTATTCTATCTGAAAGGTAATATAGCCCCAAACCGAAACCTAAACCTTGCAAATTACCTTGGAGAAATTGATAAGTTGTCCATAAACTAGCTTTGTGTTCCGGTACCTTGGGTACTCTAGAACCAACTCTCAAAGCACCAGGTAAATCACTACTTTGTGTGACTTCAGCATCGGTATAACCGTAAGCAGCAATAATATTCCATCCAGGTAGGATTTCACCAGTAACATCTAGTTCAATCCCTCGGCTTCTCTGTTCCCCAATTGGAACGCTAAAGTTATCAGGGTCATTTGGATCTGGCGCAGCAATATTAGTTTTGGTAATTTCGTAAGCTGCTAAAGTTGCTGAAAGTTTGTCATTTAAATCTACTTTCACACCCACTTCATATTGAGTACCGCGTTCAGATTCCAAAAATGTGTTATCAGCACGTTGAGCAGAATTTGGTGCAAACGAGCGACTATAACTGGCATAGAGTGAAATTGGTTCAATTGGCTGATATACAATACCAAGTCGGGGAGTGAAGGCTTCATCATACTGACTACTAGGGGTATTTAAGAGCCTATCGAACTGGTTTTGATCCACAGTATCAAAACGCCCACCTATCAGCAGCTTAAAATTGTCTGAAAATGCTATCTGGTCTTGTAAATAAATGCCCAATGTCTCTGTTTTGGAGTCACCATCTCTAACTACATTTGTTAGTTCTGAAAGACCTGGCCTTGAGATAAGGTTGTAAATTGGGTTAAAGATGTCTATAGATGGAGTTAATCCTTCAGGGAGCCGCCTCTGTGAGCCATCAGTCTTTTCTCTGGCGAGATCAAGTCCAACTAAAAGTGTGTGTTGGATTGAACCCGTCGTAAATTTACTAACAACATCTGTTTGTAAAGAGTATCTTTCAGTGTAGTCATCGTTGGATCGAAAGTTACGCGATAATTCACCAGTCCCCTCATCGAGGTCTAAAGGTTGAGCGCGGTAATCAAAGCTATCATTTGAAGTGTATCGAAATGCATTTCGGAGTGTTAAATTTTCATTGAAACGATGCTCCAGCCGATAGCCAACATTTACCTCTTCTACTTCGCGCCTATCTCCTGGTTCACCTAAAAATCTACTAGTGGGAATATCAGCAATCCCTTGACCAAAAGCAACTAAACCTTGGTCAAATGTACGCTCATCTTTAAGATAATCTACATTAACTAATAAGTTAGTGTTATCACCAAGCTTTAAGTCAAATATAGGGCCAAAGAAGAAACGTTCACTATCTACAAAATCTCGGAAACTACCACCATTCTCGTAAGCAACATTCAGTCGATATAGTAATGATTTATCTGGGTTGAGTGGGCCGGAAATATCAATACTAGGACGATAGTAACTAAAGTTGCCCACAGAGAAATCAGCCGAATAATAGGGCGTACTCAGAGGTCTTTTCGTGACTAAGTTAATGATTCCTCCTGGTTCAGCATTGCCATATAACACAGAAGCTGGCCCTTTGATGACTTCTATCTGCTCAATATTGGCAAGTTCTCGTAATGTATCGCCAGGTTCTCTAAAACCATCTCGAAAAGTTGAATTAAAATCAAAACCTCTAATATTGAAATTATCAACTGTCCCCGCAAAAGAATCGCCTTCTACAATACCACTAACATTACGTATTGCGTCTGTGAGCCTAGTAATTTGTTGGTCTTTTAAAACTTGTCTAGGAATTACCTGAATCGATTGGGGAATATCACGAATTGGGGTATCGGTTCTAGTGGCCCCTGATGCTTCTGGTACCCGATATCTATCTTGTTCACCTGTCACAACCAATTCAATTGGTTCTTCATTCTCAGGTGTCTGGGCTGTAGGTTGTTCTGAAGGCGTTTCAGTTGTTGGTGTCTGTGGTGTTTGTGGTGTCTCAGTAGGAGGTTGTTGTGCTGGCGGAGCCTGGCTACTAGTGGATGCTGTTGTTGTCACCCCAAAAATTAAACCCTCATCACCATCAAACAACTCGACTGTTGGCGCACCAGTTTCACCGGTCACTGTCACCCGGATCGTATTCGCATCCAGGTTCGTCACAGTGATTGCTGTAATTCCTGTAAATGGTTTTTCTTGACTAAATGCACCACCAGTAGATAGACGCAATTGAGCATTGGGAATATCTGCAATAAAATTATTTCCCTCGCTTTTACTCAAAGGTTGCAGCTGATTTCCTTGAGCCGTTTCTAAAATTATCTCCAGTTGTTTATCGACTGAGTTAACTTTGACCCCGGTAACTTGGATAACTTCTGGTGCTTGAACTAGCTTTTGAGTACTTTTGATTCTGTGTTGTAATGTCTTTTTTGCAAGGCTATAGGGTTGAGTTGTAGTTTTTTTAGAAATAGCCTCTTGATCGGTAGAAGCTGTTTCTTGCTGTTTTTTAGGAAGTTGTACTTCTTCACCCCAAGCGGAAGTTGCTAACAATAAAGCAAATGAGCCTGTAAGTAACAAGCTTTTAAATAACAGCACTGGTTTCATTTATCTCCTCGCACACGGTTAATAAGCTGTTAACACCTTGATATAATTGATTTCCTAGATGCTTACTAAAATTTATTAGCACTAGTTTTATCAACATTAGACTATTACATTATCAAAAAGTAGTTAAAAGAGATATATTTTTTTTGAGTACTTATGTCAATAAACCTAGACAAACTAGATACGTATACCAGTCACTTTTTAGGTATATTAAAATACTAATTTTTGTATATAATAGGACAAAATACTTGTATTAATGATTTTAGGGATAATTTAAAGTTTGGATGGATTTTATCGTGCCGTGCTATGGCTGGCAAAAGAATCTATTCCTCAATACTGAGTACAAGACATCTATCTAAAGAAGTATATTTTATCAAAAAGCCGGAGTAACTAGCATAAAAATTTAATAGAATTCAGCAAAAATAAAAATTAAAAGAGAATCATTTGCGTTAATGTGATATAGATAATATTGAGAATAAATTGCAAGACTATGCGTAAGATTCTTATTCATGAACTCTAACGATCGCTAAACTTGCCCATTACCCAAGACTGTACACGAATCTGATTTGCTCAAGAAACCTAGAAGTAAGCCGCTAGTACAGTTTTCAGCTAAATCGCTTATGACCGTTACATTCCAGAATTAGGTGTGCATCTAAATGCCTGAACATCAGAATACTCAAAGCAGTAATGCCTTTGAAAGCATTTGCGAATTTTCTACTCTTGTTGAACTTTTACGTTATAGAAGTAGCCGACAGGCTAAACAACTGAGTTACACATTCTTGTCTGATGGGGAAACAGAAAGCGATCGCCTGACCTATCAAGAGCTAGATAGATGTAGCCGAGCGATCGCATCTCAACTGCAAAGCTTAGGTTTAAGTGGAGAGCGTGCGTTACTACTTTATCCACCAGGTTTAGAATATCTTGCCGCCTTTTTCGGGTGTCTGTATGCTGGAGTAGTAGCAGTTCCGGCTTATCCACCACGCAACCAACGCAACACCCCCAGAATTTTAGCGATTCTAGAAGATTCACAAGCCGCAATAATCCTGACGACAAGTGGCATTTTGTCTCAGGTGCAATCTTTGTTTGCCGATAAATTTGATATAGATAATATTCATTGGCTAGCCACTGACAACCTCACTCCTGGTATAGAAGAGGGTTGGCAAAAGCCTCTGATCAATACAGACACACTGGCATTTTTGCAATATACTTCTGGTTCTACCGGCACACCCAAAGGTGTAATGCTCAGTCATGGCAACCTGCTCCACAATGCTGTTGTGACTCGTCAATATATGGAACATTCTTCCAGTAGTACGTTTGTCACTTGGTTGCCTGTTTATCATGATATGGGTTTGATTGGCGGTGTACTACAACCTTTGTATGGTGGGTTTCCTTGTATTATGATGCCACCAGTAGCTTTCCTCCAGCGTCCCTATCGTTGGTTAGAAGCAATTTCTCGTTATAGAGGTACTACTAGTGGCGCTCCTAACTTTGCTTACGAACTGTGTATTGAAAAAATTACCCCCGAACAACGTTCAACCCTAGATTTAAGCAGTTGGAGTGTTGCTTTTAATGGCGCTGAACCAATTCGTCAGGAGACTCTAGAGAGGTTTGCAGCTACCTTCGCTGAATGTGGTTTTCGTCCAGAAGCTTTTTACCCATGCTATGGCATGGCAGAAGCTACATTGATGGTATCTGGTAGTGTCAAAAATGCTTTAGTAACAACGAAAACCTTACGAAAAACTGCTTTAGAAAGTAATCATATAGTTGATGCCGTTGCTGATGATTCAACAGTATTAGTCGGTTGTGGTCAAGTTGTACCACAACAGCATATTGTAATTGCTAATCCAGAAACCTTAACCCGTTGCGATCCCGATGAAGTTGGGGAAATCTGGGTATCAGGCCCGAGTATTGGTCATGGTTACTGGAACCGACCAGAAGAAACAGAGCAAACTTTCCATGCTTACCTCCAAGACACGGGAGTTAACGGAGCGTCAGGGCCATTTTTACGGACTGGAGATTTAGGCTTTCTGCACAATGGCGAACTCTTTATTACCGGACGAGTTAAAGATTTAATTATCATCAGGGGACGTAATCTCTACCCACAAGACATTGAACTAACCGCAGAATGCAGCCATAACGCATTACGTTCAGGAAGCGTTGCAGCCTTTGCTGTAGAGGTAGAAAAAGAAGAACGTTTGGTAGTTGTACAAGAATTAGAGTTTCGTGCCAAACCTAATATAGATGAAGCTACGGCCGCTATTCGCCAAGCAATTACAGAAGAACATGAAGTACAAGTTTATGCAGTTGTTTTAATCAGAGCCGGTACCATTCCCAAAACTTCCAGTGGTAAAATCCAGCGTCGGGCTACCAAAGCCGGATTTTTGGCAGGTACATTAGAGGTTGTTGGTAGTAGTATTTTGGAAATTACCCAGACAACGGAAGCAGAAGATTGTCTGACACGCACAGAATTACTAGCAGTAGAAGCAGAACGACGACAGCAGTTATTAAACTCTTATTTACAAAAGCTAGTAGTACAAGTCCTAAAGGTAACACCTTCTCAGATAGCGTTAGAGCAACCTTTGAGTAGTTTGGGTCTAGACTCCCTCAAAGTTTTTGAGTTAAAAAACCTGATTGAGGTTGATTTTGGGGTAACTATATCTGTAGCTGACTTCTTTGATGGTGCTGGTATTGCTGAGTTAACAACCCAAATACTAGACCAAGTTAATAAGAATTTGACTAGTGTGTATCTGCCTATCTCTAAAGTAGAGACAGCCACTAGCCAACATCCACTTACCTTTACTCAACAGCAGTTGTGGTTTATCAATCAACTGCAACCTGGGACAGCTACATATAATATTCCTGTAGCTATTCATCTGACAGGAAAGTTGAATGTGCCTGCGTTGGTTCGCAGCCTCACCGAAATTATTCAAAGACACGACATCTTACGAACCAGCTTTGAGGTGGTGAATGGTGAACCGATTCAAAAAGTTGCAGATGCGATCGCGCTTAACGCACGCTCCGCGATCGCATTCAGTTTACCAGAAGTTGATTTGTGTCATTTAGCTGACGAACAACAACAAACTGAACTACAAAAGTTATCTCAGCAAGAGGCTCAGTCATCTTTTGATTTAGGACAAGCACCTTTATTGCGGGCAAAACTGCTGCACTTGCAAACAGAACAGTCAATATTAATTTTGACACTGCATCATTTGGTTGGCGATGGTTGGTCAATCAAGATACTAGTTCAAGAATTATCTGCAATTTATCAAGCGTTCTCTGCTGGTAAACTCTCTCAACTACCTCAGCTTCCTTTACAGTACACAGATTTTGTGTATTGGCAACGAAATTGGTTGCAAGGTGAAGTTATAGACAAGCATTTAGCTTATTGGAAGCAGCAGTTAGGCGGAAATCTGCCTGTATTGCAACTACCTACTGATCGTCCCAGACCGCCAATACAGACTTTTAGAGGAAAGCAGCAAAAGTTTGTATTGTCCAAAGCTTTAACTGAGTCCATCAAACAGTTAAATCAAAGGGAAGGTGTTACTTTATTTATGACCTTATTAGCGGCGTTTCAGACTTTGCTTTACCGCTACACAGGTCAAGAAGACATTCTTGTTGGTTCGCCCATAGCTAACCGTAATCGTGCTGAACTAGAGCAGTTAATTGGTTGTTTTGTCAATACTTTAGTGTTGCGTACTAATTTAGAAGGAAATCCCACATTTACAGAATTGTTGGGACGAGTGCGAAAGGTGGCAATTGATGCCTATACTCATCAAGATTTGCCCCTTGAGAAGCTAGTAGAAGTATTACAGCCAAATCGGGATTTAAGCTATAACCCATTGTTCCAGGTAATGTTTGTGCTTCAGAACCCTGCGACAAACAGCATCTGGAAAACAGAGGAACTTGAGACAGGAACAGCCAAGTTTGATGTCCTTTTATCAATGATTGATAGTGAAGAAGGATTGACAGGGACGCTAGAATACAACACCGATTTATTTAATTCAGATACTATAGCTAGGATGGTAGGGCATTTCCAAACCCTGCTAAAGGGTGTGGTTAGTGATCCCAATCAGGGTATTTCTGAGTTATCAATATTGACACCTGTTGAACGTCAAACACTACTGGTCGACTGGAACAATACTGAGGTTGATTATGCTCAAGAAGCTTGCATCCATAACTTATTTGAGGCACAGGTAGAAAAAACACCGGATGCGATCGCTCTGATTTTTGCTAATCTAGAACTTACCTATCGTGAGTTGAACAATCGAGCCAATCAACTAGCGCACTATCTACAAAATGTAGGGGTACAACCAGAAATCTTGGTTGGAATCTGCATGGAACGCTCCCTAGAGATGGTGATTGCGATATTAGCTATCCTTAAAGTAGGTGCGGCTTATGTACCATTAGATCCTACTTACCCAGTAGAGCGTCTTAGTTTCGTACTGGAAGATACTCAGTTAAAATTTATCCTCACTCAACAAAAACAAAGTCATAAATTATCTAACGATAAAACACGACTAATCTACCTAGATACAGACGGAGAAATCATCGCTATACAAAGCAGAGATAATCCTAATAGTCAAGTTAGACCTGCATCTTTAGCTTATATTATTTACACCTCCGGTTCTACAGGTAAGCCCAAAGGTGTTTTAGTCAATCACGCCAATGTTGTGCGTTTATTTGCTGCCACTGATGTTTGGTTTAAGTTTAACCAGCAGGATGTGTGGACGTTGTTCCACTCTATTGCTTTCGACTTCTCAGTGTGGGAAATCTGGGGTGCTTTGCTGTATGGCGGTCGTTTAGTTGTAGTTCCCTATGAAGTCAGCCGTTCACCCCAAGTATTCTATGAATTATTGGCTCAACAACAAGTGACAGTTCTCAACCAAACTCCTTCAGCTTTCCGCCAATTGATACAGGTTGATGAATCTGTAGCTGCTGCTGAAAAATTAAAACATATAAAATATGTAATTTTCGGTGGGGAAGCTTTAGAACTGCAAAGTTTGCAGCCTTGGTTTGAACGATATGGAAACAAGTCACCGCAGTTAGTCAATATGTACGGCATTACCGAAACAACCGTACACGTTACTTACCGCCGATTAACTTGTGCAGATGTAACTCAGGCGCAGGGAAGTGTGATTGGTAGCCCAATTCCTGACTTGCAAGTTTACCTGCTAGACAAACATCAGCAACTTGTACCAATAGGAGTTCCGGGTGAAATGTACATTGGTGGTGCTGGTTTGGCGCGGGGTTATTTAAATCGTCCAGAACTCACACAGCAAAGATTTATTTCTCATCCGTTTGTAGCCGGAACACGCCTTTATCGGTCTGGAGATTTAGCACGATATTTACCTAATGGTGAATTAGAATACCTTGGCCGGATTGATAACCAGGTAAAGATTCGTGGCTTCCGCATTGAGTTGGGAGAGATTGAGACAATACTAAGCCAATACCCAAGAGTCAGAGAAACAGTGGTTTTAGTAAGGGAAGACATAGCAAATGATCGCCGCTTAGTGGCCTATATAGTTCCTGAGCAAAAGTCTTTCCTTTCTGTGAGTGAATTCAGGCATTTTCTCAAAGAAAAAATGCCTGAATATATGGTTCCTTCTGCCTTTGTAGTTTTAGAAGCATTACCTCTTACTCCTAATGGCAAAGTAGACCGTCGTGCTTTACCTGCGCCAGAAAAATTGCGTCCAGAACTAGCTAATAATTATCAAGCTCCTCAATCTGAGGTTGAAAAAACAATAGCTAAAGTTTGGAAACAGGTACTACAGATAGAAAAAGTAGGTATTTATGATAATTTCTTTGACCTTGGTGGACACTCTTTGTTAGTGATACAGGTAAACAATAAACTCAAAGAGACTTTGAACCGTAATTTATCAGTTGTAGAAATTTTTCAGAATCCAACTATTAAGTCGCTGGCTCAATATTTAGGTACAAAAGCAGAGACTGCTTCTTCTTTTGAGTCAATGCGTGACCGAGCTAAGATGCAAAGAGATTCACGTAACCGTCAAAATAAATTATTGACAAAACCATAGTTAGAGCATGAAGGATACGGTTTAGAAACCATTACTACTAACTCTACAAGCTCTAACAATATGAATTTGAATGTATGAGAGTAGCAGAGTTAAAAAATTAATGATTTTATCAAACATTACCAAACTACTTATGTGAAATACAAATCGTGTTGTAGTTCTTTGTGCCTATCAGTTGTTCAGTTAAAAGGTATTAAACAATGAAAATTGAAGCATTTGGAAATAGCACTGCTAAAACAATTTATAATATTGAATATAGCAATATTATGGAATTGCCATTTCCAGAAGTTTTAGAGTTATTCAAGTCATGCGGTCTTATCCTTTTTCAAGGATTTGGAGTAACTTATGAACAAATGAAAACGTTTTCAGAAAAATTGACATTGACCGATACTGAAAGGAAAATTTTCACTACGCAAACTTACATTTAGGCTTGACCTAAAAAACATCAAGTTGAGTGAAAGTAAAATGTTTTCGGCAGTTATAAACTAAAATTTTTATAACCTATCATCAATAAATTTACCGCATCAGCAGAAAATACTGCTGATGTCGGATAAATCATGATGATCTGCATTATCACCTCTCACTCAATAATTGGTAATAAATATTACTAAAATAATTAAGGCGGAATATTAATGATTTTGGATAAAAATGATGAAAATCTAATGGAGCATATTGCCATTATTGGTATGTCTGGGCGTTTACCTGGAACTAAAAATATTGCGGAGTTTTGGCATAATTTATGTGATGGAGTTGAAACAATTTCTCGATTTAATGATGAAGAGTTAATTGTTGCTGGCGTAGATCCATCATTACTCAATAATCCTAACTATATAAAAGTCGGTGCAGTATTAGAAGACATTGATTTATTCGATGCTGGTTTCTTTGGTTTTAATCCTAAAGAAGCAGAAATGACTGATCCGCAACATCGTTTATTTTTAGAGTGTGCTTGGGAAGCGTTGGAAAATGCTGGTTATGATGTTCAAAGATCCGAAAGTAGAATTGGGGTTTATGCAGGTGCTAGTTTAAATAACTATTTGCCATTTAAGTTAAATATTGACCAAATTGGTTCAGCGCATAGTTTTCAAAAGCTAATTGGAAATGATAAAGATTTTTTGTCTACTCGCGTTTCCTATAAATTAAATCTGACTGGACCGAGTCTTACCATACAAACAGCTTGTTCTACTTCCTTGGTCGCTACCGCTTTAGCTTGCCAAAGCTTACTCAATTATCAATGTGATATGGCTTTGGCTGGTGGGGCTTCAATTCGTGTACCCCAAAAAACAGGGTATTTACATCAAGAAGGGGGAATTTTATCACCTGATGGTCATTGTCGCGCCTTTGATGCCAAGGCAAAAGGAACAATTATTGGTAATGGTGTGGGAATAGTGTTATTAAAGCGGTTATCGGATGCGATTGCAGATGGTGATCATATCTATGCTGTAATTAAAGGTAGTGCTATCAATAACGATGGTTCTGGTAAAGTTGGCTATACAGCACCCAGCGTCAACGGACAAGCAGAAGCGATCGCAGAAGCAATAGCCCTGGCTGATATTGAACCTGAAACAATCACCTATATCGAAACTCATGGTACAGGAACAGCTTTAGGCGATCCTATAGAAATCGCTGCGTTGACAAATGTTTTTCGGGCTGAAACTGAGAAAAAAGGTTTCTGTGCGATCGGTTCTGTTAAAACAAATATCGGACATTTAGACGCTGCTGCTGGTGTGACAGGTTTAATTAAAACCGCTTTGGCTTTGCAACATAAGTTGATTCCTCCCAGCTTAAATTTTGAACAACCCAATCCAGAAATTGACTTTGATAATAGTCCTTTCTACGTCAACACTAAGTTGACTGAATGGAGTGCAACTTCTAAACCGCGCCGTGCTGGAGTGAGTTCTCTAGGTATTGGTGGGACTAATGCTCATGTCATTTTAGAAGAAGCTCCTTTTGTGACGAGAGTGGAGAAGCAAAAGAGAGATTATCAGTTGTTAGTACTTTCAGCTAGAACTGATTCGGCTTTAGAAACGGCTACTAAGAATCTTACTCAACACCTCAGACAGCATTCTGATGTGAATTTGGCAGATGTAGCTTACACATTGCAAGTAGGGCGTGGGGTATTTGATTATCGCCGTGTTGTGGTTTGTCAAAGTACTCAAGAAGCAATAAACACCTTAGAAACTATAGATCCTCAACAAGTATTAACTCACTTTCAGGAACCAACTCAACGCTCTATTACCTTCATGTTTCCTGGGCAAGGCGCTCAGTATGTGGGAATGGGTAAAGAACTTTACCAGACTGAGCCTACATTCCGGGAACAGGTAGATCATTGTTGTTTGCTACTCAAACCGCATTTAGGGTTAGATTTACGTTCAGTTATTTATCCACACGAGTCTGAAAAACAAATAACAGAACAACTCAAGGAGACATCCTTAGCACAACCAGCATTGTTTGTAATTGAGTATGCTTTGGCTCAACTGTGGATGTCTTGGGGTATCTCACCGCAAGCGATGATTGGCCACAGTATTGGGGAATATGTAGCCGCTTGTCTTGCTGATGTGATGTCGTTGGAAGATGCGTTAACTTTAGTTGCTGTGCGCGGGCGACTGATGCAGCAAATGCCTATGGGTGCAATGCTTTCTGTTTCCGCATCAGCAGCAGAGATTAAAACTTTCCTCAACCAAGATTTAGCTTTAGCCGCTAGTAATGCACCTTCCTTGTGTGTGGTTTCAGGAAACTATGACGCAGTAGACAAGATAGCTGAAAAGCTGACAGGTAAGGGAATAGAGTGTCGCAGTTTGCATACTTCTCATGCTTTTCACTCCCAAATGATGGAACCGATGTTAAAACCATTCATAACGGAATTGGAAAGAGTTAAACTTAATCCTCCTCAAATTCCCTTTATTTCTAATTTGACGGGTACTTGGATTTCAGCGCAAGAAGCAACATCTCCAGATTATTGGGCACAGCATTTACGTCAAACAGTACAGTTTTCAGATGGTTTATCAGTTTTGCTGGAAGAAAGCGATCGCATACTCTTAGAAGTAGGGCCAGGAAGAACTTTGTGTACTCTTGTCAAACAACACACTCAACAAGCCACCGGACAAGTTGTATTACCTTCCTTACGTCATTCCCAAGATGAAAAATCAGATGTTAATTTCTTACTTAACATTTTGGGGCGGCTCTGGCTAGCAGGAATTGAGATAAATTGGTCTGGTTTTTATAGCCATGAACAGCGTTACCGCGTACCTTTACCGACTTATCCATTTGAACGTCAGCGTTATTGGCTTGAACCAGAAATACAAACTCAACTATCTGATAAAGTTGAAAGCAAGCAGGGTAAAAAACCTAACATTAGTGACTGGTTTTATATTCCTTCTTGGAAACGAGTTCCTCTCGTCAAAACAAAAGAGATTACCGCTAGTTGTTCTCTAATATTTGTAGATGAATATGGCGTAGGTTCACAACTTGTTCAACGGTTACAACAACTAGGGCAAGATGTAATCACTGTCAAGGTAGGAGAAAAATTTGCTCAACTTGATAGCAATACATACACTATCAATCCGGCTCAAGCGGATGATTATCAAAACTTACTACAACAGTTACGGGAACAAGAGAAAACTCCCAATACAATTACCCACTTATGGAGTTTTACCCAATCACAAACTTTATCTTGGGAAACAACCCAAAATTTAGGTTTCTACAGTATTATTTACCTAGCACAAGCGATTGGACAACAACAGATAAGTGATGCAATTCAACTTTGTGTTATTGCTAATCATCTGTACGACATAGCAGGAAATGAAGAATTATATCCTGAAAAAACAACCATAATAGGCGCGTGTAAAGTAATTCCTCAAGAATATCAGAATATCAGTTGTCGTCTGGTTGATATTTTACTGCCTACATCAACAAGTGAAGATATTCTAGAGCAGTTATTGGCAGAATTAACAGCAGAATCAGAAGATTCAATAATTGCTTACCGGAATAATTACCGTTGGGTACAAACATTTGAGCCTGTTGCATTAGAAGCCGCTACCGAAGATAAGATTCGTTTGCGCCAAAAAGGAGTATACCTAATTACAGGTGGAATGGGGGGTATCGGTTTAGTTTTAGCTGAATATTTGGCCAAAACTGTACAAGGAAAACTGATTTTATTAGGACGTTCTCTGCCATGTGAAAACGAGAAAATCAAACAATTAGAAGAATTAGGTGCAGAAGTATTGGTATTGTCTACTGATGTGACGAATGAAGAACAGATGCAGAGTGCGATCGCGCAATCTTTAAAACGTTTTGGTATAATTAATGGTGTCATCCATAGTGCTGGTATTGCTGGTGCTGGGATGATTCAACTTAAAATACCAGAAATTGCCGAAAAAGTTTTTGCACCCAAAATTCAAGGAACAGTAATTCTAAATAATGTTCTCACAAACATAAATTTAGACTTTTTAGTTCTTTGTTCATCCTTAAGTTCAATCCAAGGAGGATTTGGACAGATAGATTATTGTGCTGCAAATACTTTTTTAGATTCGTTTGCTCATTGGAATACAGCAACAAATAACAGATTTACAGTTGCTATTAACTGGGACGCTTGGCAACAAGTTGGGATGGCAGTTAATACTAGTGTTCCCGATGAAATCAAAAGCTGGCGTGAAGAAAGTTTAAAAAATGCTATTCTGCCAGTAGAAGGAGCAGATTGTTTTAGCCGGATTTTAGCAACATCTTTACCTCAAGTTATAGTTTCTACGCAAGATTTACAGGTAGGAATTGAGCAACTCAATCAATTAGCTTTATCTTTATCATTAGCTCAAAAGCCAGTAAATTCTTATCAAGTATCTGCCAGCAGACATTCACGAACTCTGCAAGAAAATACTTATGTAGCTCCTAGCAATGAAATTGAACAAACTATTACCAATATCTGGCAAGAACTCATTGGAATTGAAAAAGTAGGGATTCATGATAACTTCTTTGAATTAGGTGGACATTCTTTACTGGCAGTCCAAACTATTTCTCGTCTCCGAGAAGCTTTTCAAGTTGAATTACCACTACGTACTCTTCTATTTGATGCGCCAACAGTTAGGGAATTAGCTAATGTCATCCTCGAAAAACAACCACAATCAGAAGAGCTTGATGAAATCACAAAACTATTAGCAGAAGTAGAAAACCTATCCATTGAAGAACTTCAAAGACAAATAGTCCAAGAATCGCCAGTTAGTTAAATCAATTTTAATTTTGTATCTCCTTCTTTGCGTCTCTGCTCCTACCCTGCGGGAAGCCGCTCCGCGTCTATGCGCGAAACTTTCATAAAAATATGGAATTCAGCATCCTCTACTTTTCCGGCGATGGTTCAACAACCGAATCAGAGAAATATAAACTCTTGATAGAAACAGCTAAACTTGCTGATAAAAACGGTTTCACAGCAGTATGGACTCCCGAACGCCATTTTCATCCTTTTGGGGGTTTATATCCAAATCCCTCGGTGATTAGTGCAGCTTTAGCAATGGTGACAGAGAAAATTCAACTCAGATCAGGTAGTATTGTGATGCCATTACAACATCCTGTCAGAGTAGCCGAAGAATGGGCTGTAGTTGATAACTTATCTGGTGGTAGAGTTGGACTTTCTTTTGCACCAGGTTGGCACGCTGATGATTTTTTATTACGTCCAGAAAATTACGCTGAACGTAAAGAAGTTATGTGGCGTGACATCGAAATTTTACAAAAACTCTGGCACGGTGAAGAAATTGAATTTATTAATGGCTCAGGCAATAAAGTTCAGATAAAAACATTTCCCCGTCCTATACAATCTCAAGTACCTATATGGATTACTTGCCAAGCTGACAGTACGTTTATTGGTGCAGGTAAAATAGGCGCTAATGTTTTAACCTCTTTGTTGTATACCACTAGTGATGATTTAGCTCAACAAATATCTCTTTATCGTCGTACTTTAACTCAACATGGTCATGATCCAAAAAGTTGCAAAGTATCTTTGATGATGCATACTTATATAGGAGAGAACGAAAAATTAGTTAAACAACAAGTAAAACAGCCTTTTTGTAATTATCTCAAAACCCATTTTGGCTTAGTTGAAAACTTAGCTAAACGCATTAGTTTTCAATTCAATCCCGAAAATTTTACAGAAGAAGACCGACAACAGCTTTTAGAGTTTGCTTTTGAGCGATATTTTCAACAAGGTAGAGTTTTAATCGGTACGCCAGAAAGCTGTCGTCAAACAATTGCAAGGCTTAAAGAAATTGGTGTAGATGAAATAGCTTGTCTAGTTGATTTTGGTCTAAATTTTGATACAGTTATGACAAGCTTAAATAAGCTAACAGACTTTCAGCAAAACTATCAAATAAAAAAAGACATAAGTAAATATTCAACTTTAAGTTTATTTGGGTGATTAATTGTGAAAGATATTAATGAAAGAATTGCCGCCTTATCTCCCGAACAAAGAGCATTGTTTGAAATGCGGCTTAAACAGAAAAACTTACAAGTTAAAAAATTAACATCAATTTCTAAAAGAACAGCATCAGATATTTTATATTTATCATTAACTCAAGAGAGGTTGTGGCTGCTTCATCAGCTACAACCAAATACACCTTTATATAATGAATCGACTCTATTGCGTTTTACAGGTTTTCTCAACACTCTAGCTTTAGAAAAAAGTATTAATGAAATTATTAAAAGGCATGAAATTCTCCGCACTAGTTTTCAAATTCTAGATGAGCAAACTTTACAAGTAATTGTTCCTGCGATCGCATTTACCCTAACAACTATAGAATTAGATACATACTCGGAAGCAAAAGTCAAACAAATTGTTACAGCAAAAGCTCGTCAAGCCTTTGATTTGAGCCAAGCACCACTATTTCGAGGTACATTAATTCGTCTGGGTGAACAAGAACATATTCTGCTACTCACTAAGCATCACATTATTTCTGATGGTTGGTCATGGCAAATCTTTTATCGAGAGTTAGCAGCACTATATCAAGGTTTCTATCAGGATAGCCCAGCAACTTTGCCAGATTTACAAATTCAGTATGCAGACTTTGCACTGTGGCAAAGACAATATTTAAATGATAAATCGCATCAGTTGACATACTGGAAACAACAACTCAAAGATGCGCCGCCGATTCTCAACCTACCAACAGATTATCCCCGCCCTGCACAACAAAGTTTCCAAGGTGCGCGTGCAACTATTGTAATTGAGCAAGCGATCGCAGATGCACTTAAGACTTTCAGCCAGCAAGAAGGCGTTACCCTGTTCATGGTATTGCTTGCAGCGTTTAAAACCTTGCTTTACCGTTACACAGAACAGACAGATTTATTAGTTGGAACTCCCGTTGCTAACCGAACTCACAGCGAAATTGAAAATTTACTTGGATGCTTTGTTAATACTTTAGTTCTCCGAACTGATGTATCTGGCGAACCGAGTTTTCGAGATTTGGTGAAACGAGTACGCGACACAGCCTTAGCTGCTTACACTCATCAAGGCTTTCCCTTTGAGCAGCTAGTTAAAGAACTACAACCGGAGCGGACATTAAGCCATACTCCCCTGTTTCAGGTGATGTTCGTCTTCCAAGATGCGCCAATGTTAGCCCTACAACTGCCGAATTTAACCTTGGCTCCTTTGATGGTAGATAACGGGACTGCTAAATTTGATTTGACTTTGTATGTTGAAGATACCAAGCAAGGGCTAATCGGATTTTTGGAATACAACAGCGAGTTATTTCATGCTGACACTGTTAACAGGATGGTGGGGCATTTTAAAACTATATTATTGGGGATAATAGCAGATAGCGATCGCTCTATTTCTAAGTTACCATTATTAACACCCTCTGAGCTAAATCAGTTATTAATAGAATTTAATCAAAATACCTTAGAAATTCCTCATAGCCAGCTTGAACAATGCTTGCATCATTTGATTGAGGAACAGGTAGAAAAGACACCTGATGCTATTGCGGTAGTTTTTGCGAGTGAAAAACTGACTTATAGAGAACTAAATAATAGTGCAAATCAATTAGCACATTACTTACAATTATTAGGAGTTAAAGCAGAGGAGCGTGTTTGCATTTGTATAGAACGCTCTATAGAAATGGTAGTGGGACTGTTGGGAATATTAAAAGCTGGTGGTGCTTATGTTCCAATAGATCCTAATTATCCTTTAGAGCGTTTAGCTTTCCTTTTAAAAGATTCTCAAGCATCACTATTATTAACACAGCAAAAAATATTAACCAAACTGCCCACATATCAAGGCCAAGTTATCTGTTTAGAGAGTGATTGGGAAAACCTAGAAAAATACAGCAAAGATAACCCAAATACTATAATCGCACCTGATAATTTGGCTTATATCATTTACACCTCTGGTTCTACAGGAAAGCCAAAAGGAGCAATGAACACGCACCTGGGTATCTGTAATCGACTCCTCTGGATGCAACAAACCTATCAGCTAACAGCAAGTGATGCTGTACTTCAGAAAACTCCTTTTAGTTTTGATGTCTCAGTTTGGGAATTTTTCTGGACTCTTATCACAGGTGCTCGTCTGGTAATTGCAAAACCAGAAGGGCATAAAGATACTGTATATTTAGCCAACGTAATTGCTGAAGAAAGTATTACGACTCTGCATTTTGTACCTTCAATGCTTCAGGTATTCTTAGAAGCGCCAAGAGTAGAAAAATTAAAATCTATCAAGCGGGTTATTTGCAGTGGTGAGGCTCTACCTTTCGCCCTACAGAAAAGATTTTTTGATATTTTAGATGCCGAACTACATAATCTTTATGGCCCCACAGAAGCAGCGATTGATGTGACATTCTGGAAATGCCAAAAAGAAAGTGGTAAATCTATAGTTCCAATTGGTCGACCCATTGCAAACACCCAAATTTATTTATTAGATTCCCAGTTGCAACCAGTACCTATTGGCATTACTGGAGAATTACATATTGGTGGGGTTGGAGTTGCTAGAGGATATTTAAATCGCTCAGATTTGACGGATGAAAAATTTATTTCTAATCCTTTTAGCAAACAACCAGAAAGTCGCCTTTACAAAACTGGAGATTTAGCTCGGTATTTACCAGATGGCAACATTGAATATTTAGGAAGAATAGATCATCAAGTCAAAATCCGAGGTTTTCGGATTGAATTAGGAGAGATTGAAACAGTATTGTCTCAACATGCATCTGTAAGAGAAGCTGTTGTGCTTGTGCAGCAAAATCAATCTCTTGTAGCTTATATAGTCTTTCATAAAAATGCTACACATTCTATTAATGAACTCCGAAGTTTTCTACAGCGACACTTGCCAGAATACATGATTCCTTCTGCATTTATGTTGCTAGATAGTTTACCCTTAACACCTAATGGCAAAATAGACCATCGTGCACTACCAGCACCAGAACAAACCCGTCCTCAATTAAAACAAACCTTTGTTGCTCCTCGTAATCCAACTGAGGAAATATTAGTAGAAATTTGGGCGAAAGTTTTACAATTAGAGCAAGTAGGCATTCACGACAGCTTTTTTGAGTTAGGTGGACATTCTTTATTAGCTACTCAAGTAATTTCCCAAGTACGAAAAGCTTTTGGGTTAGAAATACCCCTACGTAACCTATTTGCATCACCCACAATAGCTGAACTTGCCAAACATATAGAGAAAGCTAAACCTGAATTAAACTCAGTGCCTTCTCTAGTACCTGTTGATCGAAATCAAGAATTACCTCTGTCTTTTTCTCAACAAAGATTGTGGTTCCTCCATCAATTAGATCCAAAATCAACAGCTTACAATGGCTCTGACTTGATGCGAATACAAGGAATACTAAATGTAGCGGCATTAGAAGAAAGTATTAACGGAATTATCAGACGACATGAAGTTTTACGGACGTGCTTTACAATTGTTGAGGGGCGACCAATTCAGAAGATTATTTCTGAATTGAGAATACCTGTACCAATCGTAGATTTACAGCATTTACAAATAATTCAAAGAGAACAAAAAGTGCAAAGGTTAGAGGCAGAAAATGCCCAGCAACCATTTGATTTGACACAAACACCGTTGCTACGGTTGCTGTTGTTACGCCTCAGTGCAGAAGAACACATCTTGTTAGTGACAATGCACCATATTATCTCTGATGCTTGGTCAGCAGGAGTGTTTATCAGCGAAATTTCAGCACTTTACGAAGCATTTTCAAATGGAAAACCTTACCAGCTACCAGAATTACCAATTCAATATGCTGATTATACAGTTTGGCAACAGCAATGGTTACAAGGTGAAAGGCTTGATACTCAATTAACCTACTGGAAGCAACAGTTAGAAAATGCAAAGACAATCTTAGAATTACCCACAGATAAACCGCGCACTCAACTACAAACTTCTTTAGGAAAAAAATACTCGTTCACCCTATCGCCTACACTATCTAATAATCTCAAATCTCTCAGCCAGCAAGAAGGTGCCACTTTATTTATGACTCTGCTGGCAGCTTTCAACACCTTGCTCTACCACTATACAAAGCAAGAAGATATCCTTGTAGGTTCCCCCATTGCTAACCGTAACCGCAGTGAACTAGAAGGGTTAATTGGCTTTTTCGTTAACACGCTAGTATTACGTACTAATCTCTCTCATAACCCAAGCTTTAAAGATTTATTGCAACGGGTACGAGAAACAGCGTTGGGAGCTTATGCTCACCAAGATTTACCTTTTGAGAAGTTAGTAGCAGAACTACAGCTAGAACGCACTTTAAATCATTCACCGCTATTTCAAGTATGGTTTGTTCTCCAAAACACTCCAAAATCAGATATGAAATTGGAGGGGCTAAACCTGAGCATTTTAGAGAGTGAAAGTGGTATGGTTCGTCATGATTTAAAACTGCAATTAACAGAAACATCAGAGGGAATACAAGGATTTTTTGAGTATAAAATCGATTTATTTCATGCAAATACTATTACTCGCATGGCAATTGTTTTAGAAACACTACTAACAATCGTTGTGGAACAACCTGATATTCCACTTGACCAACTAGTAGAACTATTGCATGAAACAGAAAAAAAACAACAATTCCGCCAAAATCAAGAATTACAACAAGCCCGGATTCAGAAGTTAGGCAAAGTAGAACGCAAGGCGATTACTGGCAAAAATCAACCATAATTAGATATAGATAAATGAATCTAAGAACATTCAAAAGAAAATCAATTGCAGTATCTTCAGAAAACTTAGTCACAACTAATGTTTTAAAACCTGATCAACAGCTACCTCTCGCCATTCAACCTGCTGTCGATGGACTAAACCTAGTCAGTTGGGCAAGCAGCAACGGTGACTGGATAGAGAAACAATTAATTCAATATGGAGGTTTGCTTTTTCGGAATTTTCAAATTAATACCCATAGCGAATTTGCTAATTTTATGCAGGCTATAGCAGGAGAATTAATTGAATATTCTTATCGTTCAACTCCGCGGAGCCAAGTTGATGCTAAGATATATACATCGACAGAATATCCGCCTGATCAATCAATTCCTTTACATAATGAAATGGCCTATTCTCTTAATTGGCCAATGAAAATTGCCTTCTTTTGTGTAAAGGCAGCAGAGCAAGGTGGAGAAACACCAATTGCGGATAGTCGTAAAGTATTTGAACGAATAGATCCAAAAATTAAAGAGCGATTTATTCAAAAAAAGATTATGTATGTCCGTAATTACGGACAAGGGATTGATTTATCTTGGGAAACTGTATTTCAAACTAATAATAAAGCAGAAGTCGAAGCTTATTGTCAATCCGTTGGTATTGATTTTACATGGTTAGACGGAAATAAACTTAGAACCAGCCAAGTTTGTCAAGCTGTTGCTACCCATCCTCAAACTGGTGATTCAATTTGGTTTAATCAAGCGCATTTATTTCATATCTCAAGCTTAAAAGCAGAAGTCTGTCAATCTTTGCTTGCTATATTAAATGCTGAAGAATTACCACGCAATGCTTATTATGGAGATGGTTCAGAAATTGAATCGTCAGTATTAGAAGAAATTCAAAAAACTTATGAGCAAGAAACAGTAACATTCTCTTGGCAAGAAGGGGATATTTTACTGCTGGATAATATGCTAGCTGCTCATGGGCGTAAGCCATTTATAGGCGCGAGAAAAGTTTTGGTAGGTATGGCGGAACCTTATATAGGTCAATAATTGAAATAGATCTAAGTACATCGAATAATTATGCAAGCTCTATCAATAGAAGGCTTTCAAATTTCACCTCAGCAAAAACGCTTATGGTTATTACAGCTAGAAGCGAACCATCAGCCATATCGGGTTCAATGTGCAGTTTTAGTAGAAGGAAAGATTGAACACTCAATTTTAGAAAAAGCCATACATAATGTTTGGGCTAAATATGAAATTTTACGTACCAGTTTTCCTACATTGGCGGGAATGGCAGTTCCTTTACAAGTCATTGGACAGGAAGCGTCTATAAAATTTAACTATTATGATTGGCAGAATTTAGATACAGAAACACAACAAATAAATATTGAGGCATTATTTCAAGATTATAATCAATTATATTTTGATTTAAAAGAAGGTTTTATTAGCCAGATTGATGTAATTAAAAAATCTGAAAATCAATACCTTTTACTTGTAGCAATCTCAACCATTTGTGCAGATAGAATCTCCCTGCATCATCTTTTGCATGATATTAGCGTCACTTATGATGCTTATTTGCAGGAACATGAGCTAGAAGATATCCCTTTACAATATGCAGATATTGCTGCTTGGCAAAATGAGTTATTAATTGGAGAAGAAGCGGAAATAGCAAAAGAGTATTGGCTCAATCGAGAAGTATCTAATTCTCTTATAAATAAATTACCAAACGAAAAAGAAGTTAATCAAAAACCAAAGTTTGAACCCAAAGTTATCAGGATTAACTTTGATTCTGGTATCACAAATGATATTACAGCGATCGCACAAAAACAAACTGTAGATATCTCGACAGTTTTAATGGCTTGCTGGCAAATTCTCCTATGGCGTTTGAATAACAAATCTGAAGCTGTTTTAGCTTGGTGTTGTGATGGGAGAAATTACCAAGAATTACAGCCAGCAGTTGGTTTATTAGCTAAATATTTACCAATCCATATTCAATTACAAGAAGGTTATATACTTTCTGATATATTAAAGCAGTTAGATGAACACTTAAATAAAGTTGTTCAATGGCAAGACCTTTTTAATGCGGAAGATTTTTTCACTGAGACTAAAGATAGCCAAGAATCATCTTTTTTACCTTTCGCTTTTGAATTTGTATCCCAACCTAATAAATATTTTGCTACTGGCGTATCTTTCGCTATTCAAGAAATCTATAGCTGTATTGAACGCTTCAAGGTGAAATTATTATGCTGGCAACAAGCTGATTCACTAATAGCAGAATTATATTATGATGCGAACTTATTTGATCAAGAAGATATTGAACGTTTAGCGGCACAATTTCAAACTTTGTTAAGCAGTGCAATTAACAATCCAGAAATTGCAATCGCACAACTAAAAATCCTCTCTCCACAAGAACGCCAGCAACTCTTAGGCGAATTTAACAATACTAAAACTGCTCTTTCTCCATACCAGTGCATTCATCACTGGATTGAAGCACAGGCTAACAGCACACCAAATAATATTGCAGCTGTTTTTGGCAATCAACATTTAACCTATGAAGAACTAAATGTTAAAGCTAACAACTTAGCTAATCATTTAGCATCACTAGGAGTCAAACCAGAAACTGTTGTCGCACTTTGCGTTGAACGTTCCTTGGATATGATAGTTGGTATCCTTGGCATTCTCAAAGCAGGTGCAGCCTACTTACCTCTGGAACCTTCTTTACCCGAAGCAGCATTAGCCTTCAGATTGCAAGATGCTCAAGTATCAGTGTTATTAACTCAAAAGCGCCTTGTAGAAAAAATGAATTTCCAGGTGCAGGTAGTTTTGATTGACGCAGATATAAGCGATTCGCCTCAAGGCAACATCCTCAAGCCTGTTACCCCAGAAAATTTAGCTTATGTTATCTACACCTCTGGTTCAACAGGTAAACCCAAAGGAGTTGCAGTTGAACATCGGCAAATAGTTAATTATGTTAACGGTATATTAGAAAAACTCGATTTACCAGAGGTGGCTAGCTTTGCTATTGTCTCCACCTTTGCGGCTGACTTAGGCAACACAGCTATCTATTCTGCCTTGTGTACAGGGGGATGTCTGCACATCATTTCGCAAGAACGTGCCACCAATCCTGTAGCATTAGCTGAATATTGCGATCGCTATTCTATAGATTGCCTTAAAATAGTTCCTTTACACCTATCAGCTTTATTATCAGGTTCTCATCCCGAAAAACTTCTACCACGTCAGCGCCTCATTCTTGGTGGTGAAGCTGCAAGCTGGGATTTAATTAAGCGGGTACGTGAATTAGCATCAGAATGCAAAATTTTCAACCACTACGGCCCTACAGAAACTACCGTTGGTGTACTTACCTATCCGGTAGAAGAAATTTCTACTGATACGCCATCAACTACAGTTCCTCTCGGTCGTCCTTTAGCCAATACCCAAATCTATTTACTAGATAACTATTGCCAACCTGTACCCTTGGGTGTCACAGGAGAAATCTATATAGGTGGTGATAATGTAGCTAGAGGTTATATAAATCAACCAGAACTAACTAACGAGCGATTTATTCGTAATCCATTCAGTAGTGAAACTGACGCAAGACTCTATAAAACTGGGGATTTAGGACGCTATCAATCTGATGGTAACTTAAAATTTTTGGGTCGAATTGATGACCAAGTAAAATTACATGGCTATCGAATCGAATTAGGAGAAATTGAAGCCGTACTTCGTCAATATTCGCAAGTGCGAGAAGTAGTTGTAGTTGCAAAAGAAGCTCATCCAGGGAAAAAGCAGCTTGTAGCCTATATCGTTGGTCAAGAACATTTAAAATCTGCCCAATTGCGCGATTTTCTCCAGCAAAAGCTGCCTGATTATATGATGCCTTCACAATTTGTATTTTTGAAGGCTTTACCGCTAACAGCGAATGGAAAAATCGACAAAAAATCTTTACCAGCACCAGATTCAGTTAAATTAGAATTGCAAGCTGCTTTTGTTGCACCGCGTACCCCAGAAGAAATTGCATTAGCTAAAATTTGGACAGAACTGCTTAATTTAGAGCAAGTTAGTATTCACGATAACTTCTTTGAAATGGGTGGAGATTCCATTATTAGTATTCAAGCGATCGCCAAAGCAAATCAAGTCGGTTTACGCCTCACCCCCAAGCAGATTTTTGAACACCAAACCATTGCCAAACTAGCATTAGTTGCAGATACTACTTCCAAGACAGAATCAGAACAAGGGTTGGTAATTGGTACTGTACCTCTCACACCAATCCAACACAGCTTCTTTGCTCAAAATTTACCGGAATCACATCATTGGAATCAATCGTTATTGCTAGAATTACAGCAAAATATCGAGCCTAATATCTTACAGCAAGCAATACAGCATTTACTGGCGCAGCATGACGCACTTCGCTTATGTTTTCGCCCCACAGCTAATGGTTGGGAATCGTTTAATGCTGGTGTTAAACCTGAAATTCCATTTACCAAATTCGATTTTTCTCATCTACCCCAAGAGCAACAAAAAGCGGCGATTGAAACCAAAGCGACAGAATTGCAAGCAAGTTTAGATTTATCACATGGTTTACTGGTTCGGTTAGCGTTATTCGATTTGGGTTCTCAGCAAAATAACCGCTTACTAATTATCATTCATCATTTGGCTGTTGATGGCGTTTCCTGGCGAATTTTATTGTCAGATTTACAAACAGCCATAGAACAACTTCAGCAACATCAAGCAATTCGATTACCAGCCAAAACAACTTCTTTTAAACAATGGAGTGAACGTTTGCAGGAATATGCAAACACAAAGACGTTACACTCACAGTTAGATTTGTGGTGTTCTGAGTTAAGAAAACGAGTTTCTTCTTTACCAGTAGATTATGTAAGGGAATTAAATACCGTAGCTACAAGTAAAACTCTTTCAGTATTTGTCGATGAAACTGAGACACAAGCCCTGCTGCAAGAAGTACCAATCAAGTACCATACACAAATAAACGATGTTTTGTTAACAGCGCTAGCAAAAACGTTTGCAGAGTGGACAGGAGAAACAACACTGTTAGTTAACTTAGAAGGACATGGACGAGAAGACATTTTTACTGACGTTGATTTATCTCGTACAGTCGGTTGGTTTACTACTGTGTTTCCAGTCCTATTGAATTTAGAAAATGGTGCAATTGGAGATGCTTTAAAAGCAGTTAAAGAACAGCTTCGTAGTATCCCAAATCGGGGTTTTGATTATGGTGTATTGCGGTATTTATGCAGCGATACTGCTGAAGATTTAGCCGCTATGCCCCAAGCAGAAGTTTGTTTCAACTATTTAGGACAATTTGACCAAGTTTTACAAGAATCTTCTTTATTCAAATTAGCATCAGAATCGAGTGGTGTAACACGTAGTCTTTTAGGAAGCCGCCGTCATTTATTTGATATTAATGGGCTTGTGACAGGTGGCTGCCTACAACTAAATTGGACTTATAGCACAGCAATTCACAAAGAGGAAACAGTATCAAGTATTGCTCAAAATTTTGTCCAAGCACTGCGGGAAATTATTAGCCATTGTCAATCGACTGATGCAGGAGGTTATACCCCTTCTGATTTCTCT
Organism: Nostoc sp. FACHB-888; assembly: GCF_014696655.1. NCBI lineage: Bacteria > Bacillati > Cyanobacteriota > Cyanophyceae > Nostocales > Nostocaceae > Nostoc > Nostoc sp. FACHB-888. Next base: position 53,305 of record NZ_JACJQM010000022.1, read on the forward strand.
AAAGCAAAAGTAAGCCAAAAAGACCTCGACTTTTTACTGGCAAAAATTAACCGTGGGAGTGAGAAGTAACAACATGAAAGCTGACAGCATCCAAGATATTTATGAACTATCACCGCTACAACAGGGTATTCTCTTTCATAGTTTATATGCTCCCGAATCAGGTGTTTATTTTGTCCAGTTATGTTACTCGCTGAAGGGAAATTTCAATGTTGTAGCTTTTGAACAAGCTTGGCAAGAAGTAGTCAACCGCCATACTGTTTTACGCACAGCTTTTTATTGGGAAAATTTAGAAAAACCTTTACAGGCTGTACATCGAGAAGTCAAAATATCGTTAATACAGCGCGATTGGCGAGATATTAACCGAAATGAGCAGCCGCAGAAATTGCAGGAATTTTTGGAGAGCGATCGCACCGCCAATTTTGACATTACACAACCATGCTTAATTCGGCTGCATTTAATTCGCTGTAACGATGATTCCTATTACTTTATTTGGAGTAAGCATCATCTCATTTTAGATGGTTGGTCAACAGCTTTAGTCTTAAAAGAAGTAGTAGAAATTTACCAATCACTTTACCAAGGTAAAAATTTACCTTTAATATTAGAAAGTTCTTTTGGCGATTATATTGGTTGGTTGCAACAACAAGATTTAAATAAAGCAAAGAAATTTTGGCAACAGTCATTACAGGGAGTTACAGCACCCACACCCTTAATTAACTTAAATACTCAAGACTCATTCAAGCAACCAGAGAAATACAATCAGCAAGTAATCAAGCTTTCGCAAACAACCACCGCAACACTACAATCTTTAGCAAGACAAAATCAACTTACACTCAACACCCTTGTCCAAGGAGCTTACGCTTTACTTTTAAGCCGCTACAGTAGAGAAACAGATGTAATTTATGGTGTAACAGTCTCCGGTCGTCCAGCAGATTTAGTCAACGCTGAGTCTATAGTGGGGATGTTTATCAATACCCTACCTGTACGAGTGAAAATTGATGCTGAAGAATCTTTGTTATGTTGGTTAAGAAAATTACAATCACAACTGGCAGAAATTCGGCAATATGAATATAGTCCACTGGTAGAGGTGCAAGGCTGGAGCGAAGTACCGCGAGGTTTACCTTTATTTGAAAGCATATTAGTATTTGAAAATTATCCCATTGACACTGCATTAAAAAATGGGATGCAAGATTTAGAAATTCAGTCTATTAGTTCTGTTGACAATACTAATTATCCTTTAACAGTAACAGCTATCCCTAGTTCTGAGTTGGAACTGAGAATATCTTACGATTGCGATGCCTGCGGCGGGCTAAGCCAACGCTTTCATTCAGATACTATCAGCCGGATGCTGGGACATCTAGCCACTTTACTAGAAAATATGATTGCAGATGTTAATCAGCCTCTGGCTTCATTGTCAATGTTGACAGAAGTTGAGCAACATCAACTACTAGTTGATTTTAATAATACACAGGCTGATTATCCTAAAAATAAATGCATTCACCATTTATTTGAGGAACAGGTCGAAAAAGCACCAGATGCAGTTGCAGTAGTATTTGAAGATAAACAACTCACTTATCGAGAACTAAATCAACGAGCTAACCAACTAGCCCATTACCTACAACAATTAGGAGTTAAGCCAGAAGTACCAGTGGGGATTTGTGTTGAACGCTCCTTAGAAATGGTCATCGGCTTATTCGGTATCCTCAAAGCAGGTGGAGCATATCTCCCAATTGAGCCAACCTATCCTAAAGAACGCCTTGCATTTATCATCAAAGACGCTCAGACACCTGTACTACTAACTCAACAACATTTAGCAGCAAAGTTACCGATAGAAAGAACTCAAGTAACTTGCTTAGATACTGATTGGGAAACTATTAGCCAACAGCCAACAGATAACCCAGTCAGTGATATTACAACTCTAAATCTGGCTTACATCATTTACACTTCTGGTTCGACTGGCAAACCCAAAGGTACATTAATTCACCATCAAGGACTAGTTAACTACCTGAGTTGGTGTAGCCAAGCTTATAATCTTGACCAAGTTACAGGAACAATCGTTCATTCTCCTTTAGGATTTGACCTGACCATTACCAGCCTTTTCTCTCCATTACTGGTGGGAAATCGGGTAGAAATTCTGTCACCAGACCAAGGTATTGAAACTCTGGCTAATGCTTTACGCACACGTTCTAACTTAAGCTTGGTGAAAATTACACCGGCTCACCTAAAGTTACTGTCTCAGATGTTATCACCGCAAGAAGCCGCAGGTCGCACCAGAGCCTTTATCATTGGTGGTGAAAATTTGTTGGCTGAAGATATTGCTTTCTGGCAAGAGTTTGCACCAGATACAATGTTGGTTAATGAATATGGGCCGACAGAAACAGTTGTCGGTTGTTGCATTTACCAAGTACCGACAGGAGGAAATCTTTCTAGTTCAGTCGCAATTGGTAATCCTATAGCTAATACTCAGTTATATGTTCTTGACCAACACTATCAACCTGTACCTATTGGTGTAGCGGGTGAGTTGCATATTGGTGGTTTGGGATTAGCTAGAGGTTATCTCAATCAGCCAGAACTAACAGCACAAAAGTTTATTCCTAACCCATTTTCTGATAAACCAGGAGAACGGCTTTATAAAACAGGTGATTTAGCGCGTTACCGACCAGATGGGGTTCTGGAATTTCTGGGACGCATTGATGACCAAGTAAAAATTCGCGGTTTCCGCATCGAATTGGGAGAAATTGAAGCCACAATCAATCAACACCCATCTGTATCTACGAGTGTGGTTGTCGTGCGCCAAGATGAATCAGCAAATCAAACTTTAGTAGCTTATATCACCCTACAACCGCAACAGACACTAGCAATACCTGAACTGCGCCGCTTTTTGGAACCTAAGTTGCCAAACTATATGATTCCCTCGGCTTTTGTGACTTTAGATATCCTACCTCTGACATCTAACGGTAAGGTAGACCACAAAGCATTACCCGCAGTTGAAAATTTCCGTCCAGAATTAGCAGTGGCTTATTTGCTGCCACAAACAGAGGTCGAACAGACTATTGCAGATGTTTGGCAAAAAGTATTGAAAATCGAGAAAATAGGTATTCACGATAATTTCTTCGAGCTTGGTGGGCATTCATTACTATTAATTACAGTTCATAGCCAATTGCGCGAAATATTTAAAACTGAGTTATCAATCCTCGATCTGTTCAGATACCCCACTATTAGTTATTTAGCAGATTATTTAAGTTCATCTCAAAAACATATAATTTCTTTACAGGAAACGGATATTCAAACTGACAAAATTCTAGATGGGAAAGCGCAACAAAAAAAACGTCTACAAAAAATGAAATCCATTATAAACAATTGAGGATTTAAAAAATAATGAACGGTTCAGAAATAGCGATTATTGGATTATCAGGAAGGTTCCCCGGTGCTAAAGATATTGAGGAATTTTGGCAAAATCTCCAAAATGGTGTAAATTCAGTTTCTTTTTTCAGCGATGAAGAATTGTTGTCATCAGGAGTAGATGCAGATGTTTTGAAAAATCCTAACTATGTCAAAGCAGCATCTCTATTAGAAGATGTAGAATTGTTTGATGCTGCCTTTTTTGGCTTCAATCCTAGAGAAGCAGAAATAACCGACCCGCAACATCGCTTATTTTTAGAGTGTGCTTGGCAAGCGCTGGAAAACGCGGGTTATAACTCAGAAATATACAAAGGTGCTATAGGTGTTTTTGGAGGTTCTAGCCTCAGTAGCTACTTACTTAATGTTTATTTAAATCAAAATATTACTTTTAATGGTCATCAACTAAACATTGCAGGTGATAAAGATTACCTTACTAGCCGTGTTTCTTATAAACTTAACTTAACTGGCCCTAGTTATACAGTCCAAACCGCCTGTTCAACTTCATTAGTAGCTGTACATCTAGCGTGTCAAAGCTTACTGAATGGTGAATGTGATATGGCTTTGGCTGGCGGTGTTTCCATCAAGTCATCAAGAAAAGCTGGTTATTTTTACCAAGAAGGCGGCATTTCGTCACCAGATGGCTACTGCCGTGCCTTTGATGCTAAAGCACAGGGAACTGTTAGTGGCGAAGGTGTGGGAATCGTGGTTTTAAAAAGACTAGAAGATGCTCTCACTGATAGAGATTGTATCCACGCCATTATCAAAGGTTCTGCTATCAATAATGATGGGTCAAACAAAGTTAGCTACACTGCGCCCCGTATTGGTGGTCAAGCAAAGGTAATCAGAATGGCTCAAGTTGTGGCCGAAGTTGAACCAGAAACTATTACCTACACTGAAGCTCACGGTACAGGAACATCTTTAGGAGATCCAATAGAAATCGCTGCACTTACAGAGGTTTTTCAAGCCAGTACCCAAAAGAAAGGCTTTTGTGCAATTGGCTCGGTGAAAACAAATATCGGACACTTGGATGCTGCTGCCGGGGTGACAGGCTTAATCAAAACTGTATTAGCTCTCAAGCACAAGCAGATTCCACCCAGCTTACATTTTGAAGCACCTAATCCCCAAATTGACTTTACCAACAGTCCTTTTTACGTCAATACTGCTCTTTCTCCCTGGCAAGTGACAGGTATTCCTTGCCGTGCTGGTGTAAGTTCTTTCGGCATTGGTGGGACTAATGCCCATGTAATTCTTGAAGAAGCTCCATTACAAGTCAGAAGTCGAAAGTCAAAAGTCAAAAGAGAATATTTGCTGTTGTGTTTATCAGCTAAAACTGACTCGGCGCTAGAAACTGCTACGACAAATTTAGTTGATTATCTAGAGCAACATCCTAATGTGAATCTTGCTGATATCGCCTATACCCTTGGCATTGGCCGTAAAACTTTTGACCATCGCCGGATGTTGCTGTGCCAGAACCTTGATGATGCACTGAAGGCGTTGAAATCTCCAGTTTCACCAGGAGTATTAACCCACTATCAGGAAGCAAGACATTCCTCAGTGGTGTTTATGTTTTCTGGGCAAGGGACTCAGTATGTGAACATGGGTCGAGAACTTTATGAAACTGAGTCAATTTTTCGAGAACAGATTGATGATTGCTGCAAATTGCTTCAACCGCATCTAGGGATAGATTTGCGAGAACTACTGTATCCGAGTGCGACACAACATCAAGACGCGGAAAAACAGATGAAACAAACGGCTATTGCCCAGCCTGCCTTGTTTGTGGTGGAATATGCCTTGGCGCAATTGTGGATGGCTTGGGGGGTAAATCCACAAGTGATGATAGGTCACAGTATTGGGGAGTATGTTGCTGCTTGCTTGGCTGGAGTGTTCTCGCTGGAAGATGCTTTGTTTGTGGTTGCAATGCGTGGGCGACTGATGCAGCAAGTTCCTGGTGGGGCGATGTTAGCAGTAACGCTATCACAGGCGGAACTTCAACCATTGTTAACAGAAGAATTAACGATCGCAGTTTACAATACACCATCTCTATGTGTCGTAGCTGGCTCGGTATCATCTGTGGAACAGTTGCAACATCAACTGCGTAAACAAGGTGTGGAGTGTAGACTTTTACACACTTCTCATGCCTTTCATTCTCCGATGATGTCACCAATCATTGAGCCGTTTACTCAACTGTTGCAAACAGTTAAACTTAATTCTCCGAAAATTCCATTTTTATCTAATGTCAGTGGAACTTGGATTACCACAGCCGAAGCAACTGACCCTAATTATTGGGCGAAGCATCTCAGACAACCAGTGCGTTTCAGTGAAGGGGTGATTGAATTACTCAAACAGCCAGAGCGAATTTTACTAGAAGTTGGCCCAGGGCGGACACTGAGTAGTTTGGTCAAGCGACACCAAGTAAATGAGCAACTGGTGCTAACTTCAATCCGCCATCCCCAAGAGCAACAATCAGATGTAGCATTTGTACTACAAACTTTGGGTAGACTCTGGTTAGCAGGGGTGCAAGTGGATTGGTCAGGTTTTTACGCACATCAGGAATGCGATCGCCTGCCTTTACCAACATATCCTTTTGAGCGTCAACGCTACTGGATTGAGGCAAATCCAACAGCTTCTGCACCAACATCTCGACAAGAAGCATTACACAAAAAGTCAGATATTGCTGACTGGTTTTATATCCCTCGCTGGCAACAATCTATACCATTGGGAGTTTTGCAAACAGGTGAACTGACACAGCAAAAGTTATGCTGGTTGGTTTTTGTTGATGCGTATGGAGTCGGAGCAGAAGTAGCGAAACGCTTAGAACAACATGGTCAAAATGCGATCGCTATCAAGGTAGGTGAGCAGTTTGCTCAACTCAGTGACGGTACTTATACAATCAATCCCGAACAACGCAACGATTATCATGCTTTACTGCAAGCACTACAAGAACAGGGTTTGATTCCACAAGTGATCGCTCATTTTTGGAGTGTCGCACCTAACGATACTTTGCCCAGTCACAATCTCAGTGAACAAACACAATATTTTAACCATTGTCAAAACTTAGGCTTTTACAGTCTACTCTACTTGACACAGGCACTAGCAGAACAGAATATAACTGAGCCGACAAAGTTGATGGTTGTTACCAGTAATGTACATGATGTCACTGGCGAAGAGAAATTATGCCCACACAAAGCAACAGTGATTGGTTCATGCAAGGTAATTCCCCAGGAATATCCCCATATTACCTGTTGTCACATTAATGTGGTAATTCCTGCTGCTGACACCAAACCACCTGAGAAACTTATAAATCAGCTAGTAGGAGAATTTACAGCACAATCGACAGAGAATGTCATTGCTTACCGTGGTCATCATCGCTGGATTCAAACCTATGAGGCTGTTCGCTTAGATCAGAGTGTTGCTGACAAAACTCGCTTGAGGCAAGAAGGCGTTTACCTAATTACTGATGGATTAGGTAGCGTTGGTTTATCGCTGGCAGAATATCTAGCTGAGAAAGTACAGGCTAAATTGGTTCTGTTGGGACAAACAGATTTGCCTGCAAAAGAGCAGTGGCCTCAATGGTTGGCGACTCATGATGAACAGGATATTGTTAGCTGCAAGCTGCGAAACTTACAAGCACTGGAGACATTAGGCTCTGAGGTTTTGGTCATCAGTGCTGATGTTGCTAACGAAGAACAAATGCAAAATGCGATCGCTACAGCTACTTCACGCTTTGGTGAGATACATGGTGTCATTCACGCTGCCGTAAATCCTGAAAATGCACATTGTCTTATTCAAGGAACTTCGCCGACTGAAACTCAATTACAATTTCATTCTCAAGTCTATGGATTATTTGTTTTAGAAAAAGTTTTGCAAAAACATAACCTAGATTTTTGCTTTTTAATATCATCTTTATCATCGGTTTTAGGAGGCTTAGGATTTATTTCTTCTTCCGCAGCTTCCAATTTTATAGATGCTTTTGTTTATCAGCACAACCAAACAAGTTCTTGCTTGTGGTGTAGCATAAACTGGGATAATTGGAAAACTAAAGAAGAACATCTGTATACAATTAGTGAAACAAATTCACCTCAATTTTCCATAACATTACAGGAAGGTATAAAAGCCTTTGAACGTGTGTTATCCATGTCTGGTGTTTCTCAAATTATTGTCTCGACTGGAGAACTGCAAGCTAGGATTGACCAACGGCTCAAGCTTGAATCTTTAGAAAAGACAAAATCATCGAGCCAGGAAGATTTATTTTCCAACCACCAAAGGCCAAATTTACTCACAACATATACTGCACCTAGAAATGAGGTTGAGCAAACTGTTGCAGAAATTTGGCAAAAACTTCTAGGTGTTGAACAGGTAGGAATCCATGACAACTTTTTTGAGTTAGGAGGGCACTCATTGTTAGGAACTCAGGTGATTTCCCACTTACGTAAAGCCTTCTTGATAGATTTGCCTCTACGTCACCTATTTGATGAACCTACTATAGCTGGCATTTCAGAATGTATTGAAAATATTCGTAGTACAGCTAGAAAAGTCTTGGTTTCTGCCAGTTCTAATTTTAGCGATCGCGAGGAAATAGAGTTGTGAAGAAATGCCTTAATTGTAGTTTATATACGTTAATTGTGATGGGCAGATTTTGAACAAACATGGCTTTAACTGTGTTCGGTTACGAGGAGAAAGATTTATGAAAACCATCGATCAATTTTTGGCTTATATTGATAGTTTAGACATCAAGCTCAGGGTTGATGGCGATCGTTTATACTGTAACGCTCCTCAAGGAACACTAACACCAGAATTAAGCGCCGAGTTGCGAGAACGCAAGATAGAAATCCTCAAGTTTCTATCTGCTGCTAACCTGACCTCAAATTCGGTTACTATAAAGCCCATTCCTAGAGATATAAACTTACCCCTGTCTTTTGCTCAACAACGGCTGTGGTTCCTGAACCAGTTTGATCCTAATGACCCTTCCTACAACCTTTCTTTTGCTCTGCGTCTAGTCGGTACGCTCAATATAGCAGCATTAAAACAGAGTCTTAACGAAATCGTGCAGCGTCACGAAGTCTTGCGAACTACTTTTACAGTGATTGAGCAACAACCAGTTCAAGTTATTGCTCCTAGCTTGACTTTGCAGTTACCTGTAATTAACTTGCAACAAATCACACCAGCACAACAACAAGCTGAAGTTTTGCGGCTGGCTGCTCAGGAAGCAAAGTTGCCCTTTGACTTAATACAAGGGCCTTTACTACGTTTTACTTTGCTACATTTAAGTGAGCAAGAATACGTAGCTTTGTTAACAATGCACCATATCATCTCCGATGGTTGGTCATTGGATATCCTCATCCAAGAATTAACAGCACTTTACGAAGCCTTTTCTCAAGGTCAACCTTCTCTACAAGATGCCAAACGGCTACCAGAATTACCAATACAGTATGCAGACTTTGGAGCATGGCAACGGCAGTGGCTTGCGGGAGAAGTACTAGAATCCCAACTTGCTTACTGGCGAAAGCAGTTGCAAGGTGCGCCAACAGTCCTAGAGTTACCTACTGACTATCCACGGCCAGCGATTCAAAGCTTCCAGGGTGCTACTCATCGTTTCGAGTTATCCGCAGAACTATCTGTTGCTTTGAAGCAATTGAGTCAGCAAGAAGGAGCCACCTTGTTCATGACTTTGCTGGCCGCTTTCAAGACTTTATTGTATCGCTACACAACCAGCACTGATATTGTGATTGGTTCACCAATTGCCAATCGTAACCACAGTGAAATAGAAAAGCTAATTGGCTTTTTTGTCAATACCTTAGTGTTGCGAACTAATCTTGAAGGTGATCCCAGCTTTCGAGAGCTATTATGCCGAGTGCGTGAAGTCGCTTTAGGGGCTTATGCTTATCAAGATGTACCCTTTGAGCAACTTGTAGAACAATTGCAGCCACAACGAAACTTAAGTCATTCGCCGCTATTTCAGGTGATGTTTGTGCTTCAGAATGCACAAAGGACACAGATAAAGTTACCGGGTTTGAGCTTAAGTTCGCTAGAAAGTGAAAGTGGTACTGCCAAGTTCGATTTGACACTGGAAATGAGCGAAACAGCGTCGGGGATGGTTGGCAGTCTGGAATATAATACTGATTTATTTGCAGCAGATACTATACGCCGGATGGCAGGGCATTTGCAGACATTGCTTTGTGGGATTGTTGTTAATCCAGAGCAACGGCTTTCTCAATTACCACTGTTAACAAAAGATGAGCAACGTCAACTGTTAGAAAAGTGGAATGACATTCAAGCTGAGTATCCACAAGACAAATGTATTCATCAACTGTTTGAAGCACAGGTAGAAAAAACGCCGGATGCTGTAGCAGCAGTATATGAAAATCAATATTTAACTTATCAAGAACTCAATTACAGAGCAAATCAACTCGCTCATTACTTACAGAAACTGGGTGTTGAGCCAGAGGTTAGGGTGGGAATTTGTGTTGAGCGTTCCCTAGAGATGATAATAGGAGTTTTGGGCATTCTCAAAGCTGGGGGAGCTTATGTACCTTTAGATCCACAATTACCCCAAGAGCGTTTGACTTTCATGGTGCAAGATGCACAAGTTTCTGTATTACTCACCCATACGCAACTTTTACAAAATCTACCAGTTTTGCCAATTAAACTTGTATATATAGATAAAGATTGGGAGAGCATCACACTATTATCTCAATCCAATCCAGCTATAACTCAATTACACCCAGACAACATTGCTTACATCATCTATACCTCTGGTTCCACAGGTCAATCTAAGGGGGTAATGATTCAACATCTTAGCCTTGTGAATGCTTATTTCGGCTGGGAAAAAATCTACCAATTAAGTACAAAGGCAACATCTCATTTACAGATGGCCAGCTTTTCCTTTGATGTTTTTTCAGGGGATTTGATTCGGTCTTTATGTTCTGGTGGCAAGCTGGTTTTATGCTCAAAGGATTTGTTGCTATCGCCAGAACAATTATATGAACTCATGGAACAAGAAAAGGTGGATTGTGCTGAGTTTGTACCTGCTGTGTTGAGAAATTTAATTCACTATCTTGATAGTAGCCAACAGCGTTTAGATTTTATGCGGTTGCTGATTTGTGGCTCTGATAGTTGGAGTGGAGCAGAATACCGAAATTTTTTAAGATTTTGTAGCTTTCAAACTCGTTTAATTAACTCCTATGGACTGACAGAAGCTACCATTGATAGTTCTTATTTTGAAACTCCGGTAAAAAATTTAGAACTTAATAAATTAGTAGCTATTGGGCAACCATTTCCTAATACTAAACTTTATATTTTAGATAAAAATTTACAACCCTTACCTATAGGAGTTCCCGGAGAACTCTATATTAGTGGCGTTAGTCTAGCCAGAGGTTATAGCCATCGTCCTGATTTGACTGCCGAAAAATTTATTCCCAACCCATTTAGTAATCAAGCAGGAGAACGCCTATACAAGACAGGCGACATAGTTCGCTATTCAAGTGATGGTAATATTGAGTTTATCAAGCGTATTGATCATCAAGTAAAAATTCGTGGATTCCGCATTGAACTAGGAGAAATTGAAGCCAAATTAGTTCAGCATTCAGTTGTGCAGGAAAGTATAGTTGTAGTTAGGGAAGATAACCCTGGTAACAAGCGTCTAGTAGCATATATAGTTCCTAATACTCATAATGTTGAGTTAAAAAATAATAGTGAACTAATACCACAGTTACGACAATTCCTCAAAGAAAGTTTACCAGAGTACATGGTTCCTGCTGCTTTTGTATTACTGGAAAAACTACCACTAACACCAAATGGAAAAATAGACCGCAAAGCGCTTCCTATACCTGATTTGACACAGTTGATGCCCGAATCTGATCTCGTGGCTCCTGTTACCCCAGTCCAAGAAATGCTAGCCGGAATTTGGACACAGGTACTTGGTTTAGAAAAGCTTGGTGTCAACGACAACTTCTTTGAGTTGGGCGGACATTCTCTATTGGCGACGCGTGTCATCTCCCAGATCCGTCAAGCCTTTAAAGTCGAGTTACCCTTGCGCCGTTTATTTGAGTCTCCAACTGTCGCCGAACTAGCTAAAGACGTTCAAACAGCTATTAACACTGGCAAAGGATTAGAACTACCACCCATGAATCGGGTTTTGCGTGAGCAAGATTTACCTCTGTCTTTTGCTCAACAAAGACTATGGTTACTCGATCAATTAGATCCAGGCAATCATACTTATAATGATCCTACATCTGTGCGCTTGACTGGTTTACTCAATATCACAGCCTTAGAGCAAAGCCTGAATGCAGTTGTCAGTCGTCACGAAACCTTACGCACAGTTTTTACTACAGTCGAAGGGCAACCAGTTCAGAAAATTCAACCGATTACTGATATTACTATACCGATAGTAGACCTAAGAGGAAATGAGCGATCGCTCCAACAACGCGAAACTGAAGCAAAACGCCTTGCACTCGCAGAAGCACAACGCCCATTCAACCTAGCTCAAGGGCCATTACTTCGAGCCACGTTACTCCAGCTAGACGAAGCAGAGTATATATTACTGCTGACCATGCACCACATTATCTCCGACCTGTGGTCAATGGCCATACTCATTCGGGAACTAGCAGACTTTTACGCAGCCTTTAGCCAAGGTAAATCGCTGACACTTCCAGACTTGCCAATTCAATATGCAGATTTTGCTGTTTGGCAGAGAGAATGGATGCAAGGAAAAGTGCTAGAAACTCAACTCGCTTACTGGAAACAACGACTCCAAGGCGCTCCAAGAAAGCTAGAGTTGCCCACTGACAAACCTCGACCTTTGCAGCCAACTTATACTGGCACAACCCAATTGTTCCAGTTACCCAAAGACCTCAGCGATGCACTGCAATTACTTAGCAAGCGGGAAGATGTTACCCTTTCTATGACCCTGCTAACGACTTTCAACGTTTTACTCTACTACTACACCAAGCAAGAGGATATCGTTGTAGGTTCGCCCATTGCTAACCGCAATCGCAGTGAGATTGAAGGATTAATCGGCTTTTTTGTTAATAGTTTAGTTCTGCGGACAGACCTTTCCGGAAATCCTACTTTTACTGAATTGCTACGACGGACACGCGAAGTAACTTTAGGAGCTTATGCACATCAAGATTTGCCCTTTGAAAAGTTAGTTGGAGAATTACAGCTAGAACGAGACTTAAATTATAATCCACTGTTCCAAGTGTGGTTTACTTTGCAGAATATAGCCACACCAGATATTCAAAAACTTACTTTATCTTTACCTGATCTCACCCTTAGCCCATTTGAAACTAACAAGCAGAGGTCTCCCTTTGATTTAGGACTTCTAGTTTCAGAACAAACAGAAGGTATTAGTGGTTGCTTTGAATATAAAACGGATTTATTTGAACCCAGCACTATAGTTCGTATGACAGAACATTTAGAAACGCTTTTGCAGTGTGTGGTTACACAACCAGATATCCAACTCAACCAGCTAATAGAAAAACTTAAAGAATCTGACTATCAACAACAGCTGACTCAAGGAAAAGAGTATAAAAATACAATTCGCCAGAAGTTAATGAAGATTAAACAAAAATCAAATATTAACAGCAATTCATAATGCTATCTCCTTTGCCTCAATAAAATCCTTGCTTTCAAATATTATGCAAACCCAAATTCTTGAAGGTGTCCGAATTTCTCCACTCCAGAAACATCTGTGGTTGTTACAACACACAGACAAGCAAACGCCGTTTCGCGCCCAAGTAGCAGTTTTGATTCAAGGGAAGCTAGACATAGCTAACCTTAAAGAAGCGTTAAAAAATGTTGTTAATAAGCATGAAATACTTAGGACTAAATTTCAGTGCTTATCTGGGATGGAAATTCCAGTTCAAGTAATTAATGATAGTAGCATCTGCTGGGAAGACGACTATGATTTAAGTGGCTGGCAACTTCAGCAACAAGAAGCTAAGATTAACGTAATCTTTCAAGAGATGCTTAGTTTGCCATTTGATTACCACAAAGGTAAAATTTTGCGTATCTCCCTAATAAGTTTATCACCGCAAAAATATATATTAATTTTGAGTTTACCTGCATTATGTGCGGATTCTGCAACTCTCAAAAACTTAGTGCATGAAATCAGCAGTTCTTACGAAGCTTGTTTAGAAGATAAAGAATTATCTGATGAAATCCTCCAGTATGCTGATATTGCTGAATGGCAAAATGAATTACTGGAATCAGAAGATACAGCAATAGGTAGAGAGTATTGGCGTAAACAGGATATTGATATTGCTCACCTTTTGGATTTACATTTGCCTTTAGAAAATCAACTGCAAGTTAATCAAGAGTTTCAGCCTCAAGTTGTGAGCTTGCAAATAAATTCTAACTTTACTAACGAAATTAAAACTTTAGCCCAGAAAAATAATACTTCTGTTTCTGTATTATTATTGGCTTGTTGGCAAGCATTGCTGATGCGTTTAACTGGGCAATCGGAAATAGTGATTGGTACGGCTAACGATGGTCGTAATTACGAAGAATTAGAATCAGCGCTAGGATTATTTGCTAAATATTTACCTTTATGTAGTCATTTAAGCTCAACTAGCTTTTTTAGTGAAGTTTTACAGAAAACTCAAGATAGCCTTCAAGAAAATCGTGAATGGCAAGATAGTTTTAATTGGGAAAATATTAAACTTAATAAGGATATAACTACATCATATTTTCCATTTTGTTTTGATTTTGAATCACAAAAATATAAATATACTGCTGCTAACATTAACTTTTCAATTTACAAGAAATATGCCTGTATAGACAGGTTCAAAGTAAAATGTTCCTGTTTAGAACACAAGGATTATTTGACTGTAGAATTTCACTATGACGCTAACTTATTTAGTGCTGAAAATATAAGTCGTTTAACGGAAGAATTTGAGACTTTATTGCACAGTATCTTAAAAAATCCGTTATCGGCAATTAGTGAATTAGAGATATTACCGCCAAACGAGTTACAACAACTACTGGTCGATTTTAATCATACCCAGGCTGATTATCCTATAAATAAGTGCATTCACCATTTGTTTGAGGAACAGGTCGAAAAAGCACCAGATGCAGTTGCAGTAGTATTTGAAGATAAACAACTCACCTATCGAGAACTAAATCAACGAGCCAACCAACTAGCCCATTACCTACAACAATTAGGAGTTAAGCCAGAAGTACCAGTGGGGATTTGTGTTGAACGCTCCCTAGAAATGGTCATTGGCTTATTCGGTATCCTCAAAGCAGGTGGAGCATATCTACCAATTGAGCCAACCTATCCCAAAGAACGCCTTGCATTCATTTTAAAAGATGCTCAAACACCTGTACTGTTGACTCAACAACATTTAGCAGCAAACTTACCAACAGATGCAACTCAAATAATTTGCTTAGATACTGATTGGCAAATCATTAACCAACAGCCAACACATAACCCAGTCAGTAATATTACAACTCTCAATCTGGCTTATATTATTTACACTTCTGGTTCGACTGGCAAACCCAAAGGTACATTAATTCACCATCAAGGATTAGTTAATTACCTCAGTTGGTGTACCCAAGCATATAATGTTGACCAAGGTACAGGAACAATCGTTCATTCTCCTTTAGGATTTGACCTGACAATTACCAGCCTTTTCTCTCCATTACTGGTAGGGAATCGGGTAGAAATTCTCTCAGAAGGCCAAGGTATTGAAACTCTGGCTAATGCTTTACGCACACGTTCTAACTTAAGCTTGGTGAAAATTACACCGGCTCACCTAAAGTTATTGTCTCAAATGATATCACTGCAAGAAGCCGCGGGTCGCACCAGAGGCTTTATTATTGGTGGCGAGAATTTGTTGGCTGAAGATATTGCTTTTTGGCGGGAGTTTGCACCAGAGACAATGTTGGTGAATGAATACGGGCCGACAGAAACAGTTGTCGGGTGTTGCATATACAAAGTACCAGCAGGAGAAAATCTTTCAACTTCAGTCGCAATTGGTGAGCCTATTGCTAACACCCAGTTATATGTTCTTGACCAACACTGTCAGCCTGTACCGATTGGGGTCGTGGGTGAGTTACACATTGGTGGCTTGGGATTAGCTAGAGGTTATCTCAATCAGCCAGAATTGACAGCACAAAAGTTTATTCCCAACCAATTTTCTCAAACACCAGGAGAACGGCTGTATAAGACAGGTGATTTGGCGCGTTACCGACCAGATGGGGTGCTGGAATATCTCGGACGCATTGATAACCAAGTAAAGATTCGCGGTTTCCGCATTGAGTTGGCAGAAATTCAGTCTGTAATTTTAGAGCATTCAGGGGTAAAAGAAGCTGTAGTCATAGCACGGGAGGATGTTCCAGGTAACAAACGTTTAGCGGCATACATTGTTTGGAATGCAGAATCGCCCAGTTCTATCGACGTTCTACAAAGCTTTTTGCAAGAAAAGCTGCCTGATTATATGGTTCCTTCGGTTCTTGTACCATTAAAGGCTCTGCCTTTGACAACTAATGGCAAGGTAGATACAAAAGCATTGCCAGCACCAGAACAAGTTAGAGCCGAGTCAGGTACTTTTGTAGCTCCGAGTACACCGACTGAAAAATTATTAGTAGACATTTGGACTCAAGTTTTGCGTGTGGAAAAAGTAGGTATCCACGACAATTTTTTTGAGTTGGGCGGCGATTCTATTTTGAGTATCCAAATTATTGCTAAAGCTAATCAAGCTGGTTTGCAATTGATGCCTAAACAGATGTTTGATAACCAAACAATTGCAAAATTAGCAACAGTGGCGGGTACGGTTCCCACTATCCAAGCAGAACAAGGATTAGTCACAGGCGAAGTATTGCTCACCCCGATTCAACACTGGTTTTTTGAGCAAAATCAACCTGAGCCATACCACTACAATCAGGCAATTCTGCTGGAGATGCGGCAAAATCTCGACACGGAAATTTTACAGCAGGTGATTCAGCAGTTGATATTGCATCATGATTCACTTCGTTTGTATTTTGTCAAGGAAGTCTCTGGATGGCAGCAAGCGATGTCTAGCGACAAGCCGCTTGGCGTCTACGCTACTCCTACAGATATTGTGCCATTGACACACTACGATTTTTCTACATTGTCGCAGCAAGAGCAAGAATTAGCGATCGCCTCTACAGCCACAAAATTACAAGCTAGTTTCAACCTCTCAGAGAGTCCGTTAGTACAAGCGGCTATTTTTGACCGTGGTGCAAATCAGCCCAGCTACTTACTACTAATCATTCACCATTTAGCTGTTGATGGTGTTTCTTGGCGCATTCTCCTAGAAGATTTCCAAACTGTTTACACCCAACTACAAGCGGGTAAGGCAATTAAATTACCAGCTAAAACAACTTCCTTCCAGCAGTGGGCGCAAAAGTTAAAAAACTACGCTCAGTCAGATGAACTTCAAAAGGAACTAGAGTACTGGTGTGCAGAATCCCGTCATCACGTTTCCCGCATCCCAGTAGATTTTCCCGAAGGCGAGAACACAGTCGCTTCGGCTCGTACTATATCTGTTTCCTTGAGTGTGGCAGATACCCAAGCTTTATTACAAAAAGTACCAGCCGCTTACCAAACCCAAATTAACGATGTATTACTCACAGCACTGGTACAAACTTTTGCTGAGTGGGTGGGAGAGCCAACACTACTTTTAGATTTAGAAGGACATGGGCGGGAAGAAATCTTTGATGATGTTGATTTGTCACGGACTGTCGGCTGGTTTACGACCATTTTCCCAGTATTATTAAACTTGCCAGCAACTTCTGACCTAGCCACGACGGTAAAAATTGTCAAAGAGCAGTTACGCAAGATTCCCAATCGCGGTATCGGCTATGGTCTACTGCGTTATCTTAGCGGTGACGAATCAATAACAGAAAAACTGCAAACCCTACCTCAAGCTGAGATACTGTTCAACTATTTGGGACAATCCGATCAAGTCCTTTCAGAATCATCAACCTTTAGCCTAGCTGACGCAGATATTGGTTCTGCAAGCAGTCTAAAGGGAAGCCGTCGCCATTTACTAGATATCAACGCGATTGTGGTTGCAAACCAATTACAAATCAGTTGGACTTACAGCAATGCAATTCATCACCAAAGCACGGTTGAGAATCTAGCTGAGAATTTTATCAAGGCGTTGAGATCACTAATTCACCAAGTTTCTGAAAATAACTCGCTCCCAGCAGATTTATCAGACTTCCAGTGGAGTGAAACTGACCTCGAAAACATCATTGCAGCAATTGGAGACGTTTAAAATGGGTATGCAAAATGTAGAGGATTTTTATCCTCTTTCACCAATGCAGCAGGGATTACTTTTTCATACCCTATCTGCACCAGATACAGGAGTGTATTTTAATCAGTTAGTATGTACTCTTTCTGGACAACTGAATATTTCTGTATTTGAACGAGTTTGGCAGCAGGTAATTCAGCGTCATTCAATTTTGCGGACTTGTTTTCGCTGGGAAGGTTTAAAAGAACCTGTACAAGTGGTGCTGCGTCAAGTGCAACTGCCTTTAAAACATTACAATTGGCAGGGTCTTTCATCTACTCAGCAGCAACAAAAGTTAGAAGCTTTTTTAGCAAGCGATCGCACTTTAGGTATTGATCTCACCCAAGCGCCGTTGATGCGTTTGGCGTTAATTCAAACCAGCGAAAATACTTACCATTTTGTCTGGAACACCCATCATCTAATTACCGATGGTTGGTCTACATCGATGTTGCTGGAAGAAGTTTTTAAATTTTATACTGCCTTCTGCCAAAATGAAGAATTACGGTTAGAGCCTCCCCGTCCTTACCGCGATTACATAAAATGGCTACAGAAGCAGGATTTGTCAAAGGCTGAGACTTTTTGGCGACAGACATTGAATGGTTTTTCCGCTCTTACTAACCTCCGTATTGAAAAAACACTGAGTAGTAGTCATAGCCAAACAAAAAACCATGCAGCCCAACAAATAAAATTATCAGCTAGCCAAACCGCAGCGATGCGATCGCTTGTTCGTCAGCAGCAAGTTACCCTCAATACTTTAGTACAAGGCGCGTGGGCTTGGCTTTTGAGCTATTACAGTGGCGAAACAGACGTAGTTTTTGGTGTCACCGTCTCTGGTCGTCCGGTAACGCTGGCGGGTGCAGAATCTATGGTGGGATTATTCATTAACACCTTACCTTTGAGGGTACAAATATCATCAGATACTTCAGCTTTGGCTTTGCTCAAACAGATTCAAACCCAACAGTCCGAAATTTCTCAATATGAATATAGCCCCTTAGTACAGGTGCAAGGGTGGAGTGAAGTACCACGGGGAATGTCTTTATTTGACAGCATCTTGGTATTTGAAAATTACCCCGTGGATACTTCAAAACGGCAAATTAACAATTTAGAAATCTCAAACGTTGCTGCGGATGAACGGACAAACTATCCTTTAACCGTTACAGCCGTACCTAGCCAAGAGTTGTCATTAGAAATTGCTTATGATCGCGATCGCTTTGATGATGATGCTATAACTCGGATGTTAGGGCATTTGGGCAATTTGTTAGCAGGTATGGTTGCAAATCCTGAGCAGCGCCTGTCAGACTTGCCTCTATTGACAGAAGCAGAAAAGCATACTTTATTAGTTGAGTGGAATAATACTGAAATTGATTACCCACAAGACCAGTGCATTCATCAATTATTTGAAGCACAGGTAGAAAAAACACCTGATACTGTAGCGGTAGTATACGAAAATTACTATTTTACTTATCAAGAACTAAATCAAAGAGCAAATCAACTCGCCCACTATCTGCAAAAACTGGGAGTAAAACCGGAGGTTAGGGTGGGGATTTGTGTAGAGCGTTCCTTAGATATGATAGTTGCACTCTTGGGAATTCTCAAAGCAGGTGGGGCATATCTGCCACTAGATCCAAATTACCCGCCTCAACGTTTAGCTTTCATGCTCCAAGACGCTCAAGTAAAAATACTACTTACCCAAGCACACCTGTTAGATACATTACCTCCTCATCAAGCTGAAGCAATTTGTGTTGATAGAGACTGGAAAATTATTAATAATGAAAGCCAAGAAAATATCAATAATCAAGTCTCACCTATTAATAACGCTTACATTCTTTATACATCTGGCTCAACGGGTCAACCAAAAGCAGTTATTATTGAACATCACAACGCTATTGGCTTAATATATTGGGCAAAAGAAGTATTTAGCGACCAAGATATAGCTGGTGTTTTAGCATCAACTTCCATCTGTTTTGATTTATCAGTATTTGAAATATTTGTGCCTCTAAGTTGGGGTGGCAAGGTAATTGTTGCAGAAAATTTGTTGCATTTACAGACTTCAGTTGCTGCTCAAAAAGTCACTTTAATCAATACCGTTCCATCTGCGATCGCTGAATTACTAAAAATTGATAGTATACCCGCTTCTGTACGTACCATTAACTTAGCAGGTGAACCTTTGCCTCAACCATTGGTGCAGCAGTTGTATCAAGAAACTTCTGTGCAAAATGTCTTTAATCTTTATGGTCCTTCTGAAGACACAACCTATTCTACATTTTCTTGTGTTAAGCCAGAAGATGATCTAGTCACCATTGGTCGCCCAATTGCTAACACCCAAATTTATATATTGGATAGTCATTTACAACCGTTACCAATTGGTATACCTGGTGAAGTATACATTTGTAGTACTGGTCTTGCACGAGGCTATCTTAAGCGCCAAAAACTAACAGCAGAAAAGTTCATTAGCAACCCCTTTAGTAATAAGCACGGTGCGCGTCTATATAAAACTGGCGACTTAGCGCGTTACCTACTTGATGGTAATATAGAGTTTCTTGGACGCGTTGATCATCAAGTAAAAATTCGTGGCTTCCGGATTGAACTAGGAGAAATCGAAGCTAAATTAGCTCAACATTCCGTTGTCCAACATAGTGTGGTTGTAGTTAGGGAAGATAAACCTGGTGATAAGCGTTTAATAGCATATATTGTTCCTAATACTGGCAATTTTGATTCAGTAAATAATACTGAACTAGTACCACATTTACGCAAATACTTAAAAGAGAATTTACCAAAGTACATGGTTCCTTCTGCTTTTGTATTACTGGAAAAATTACCACTTACACCAAATGGTAAAATACACCGCAAAGCACTTCCTCTACCTGGCCAGATTTATTCCAATATTGAAACAACTTATATAGCACCACGTACAGCCATCGAAGAACAACTAGCGAAAATTTGGGCTGAATTGCTAAAGGTTAAACAAGTTGGAATTGAAGACAACTTTTTTGAATTGGGAGGGCATTCATTACTACTAACACAACTTATTTTTCAGATTCGACAAACTTGGAAAATAGAACTACCTTTAAGCAGTTTGTTTGAAATGCCGACAATCGCTAGTTTAGCACAGAGTATTCAAACAGCTCAAAAAATGGCTTCTTCTACTCTTGCTATTACTCCGAATAATCAAATCGATTGGCAAACAGAGGCTGTTCTTGATCCTACGATCCGTCTGGAAATACCAATTAAATATCCAACTCAGCCTACTAATATTTTATTAACTGGAGCTACAGGTTTTGTAGGAGCATTTTTACTTTATGAACTACTACAACAAACTCATGCAGATATCTATTGTTTAGTACGTGCTGCTAATGCAGAAGAAGGCAAAAAAAGAATTCAAAGCTGCCTCGAATCATATTTGCTTTGGAATGAAACTTTTAGTTATAGAATTATTCCCGTTGTCGGAAATTTGTCTAAACCACTTTTAGGACTTTCGAGACAGGGATTTCAAGAATTGGCTGAATTAATTGATGTTATCTATCACAATGGTGCATGGGTTCATCATACTTCTCCATATTCCACACTCAAGGGGGCGAATGTATTAGGAACTCAAGAAGTTTTGAGGCTAGCAAGTCAAGTTAAAATCAAACCTGTACATTTTATATCAACTAATGGGGTATTCTCTCCCGAAGGTTATTCTGGCGTAAAAATAGTTCAAGAACAAGATAACCTCAATGATTATCAAGTGCCATCTGGCGGCTATACGCAAAGTAAATGGGTTGCCGAAAAGCTAGTTAACATTGCACGCGATCGCGGCCTTCCTGTAACTATACATAGAATAGGACGTGTTTCTGGACACAGCAAAACCGGAGTATTCAATCAAAATGACTTTTTATACAGATTAATCATCGGCTGTATAAAACTTGAAAAAGTGCCAGATGGCAATATGATTGAAGATATGGCTCCTGTAGATTATGTGAGCAAAGCCGTAGTCCATTTATCCAGACAAGAAAAATCTATAGGGAAGGCATTTCACTTTGTAAATTCCCAACCTTTTCATTCAATTAAGCTGATAAAATTACTCCGCTCCTTTGGCTATCCACTGCAACAAATTTCTAATGACCAATGGCAAGCAGATTTGATTAACATTGCTGAACACTATCCAGAACATCCACTATATCCACTTGTACCCTTGCTTAGTGAACAGAATCATAACTCAGCAGCACTAAAGTTTGATTGTCAGAATACACTCGATGGGCTAGCAAATACCTCTATTATTTGCCCGCCAATCGATGATAGTTTGCTTAATACTTACTTGTCTTATCTTATGCAAAAAGGATTTTTGGAGGCTCCCAAACATAAATTGGCCAACATCTAATGTTTTATAAAATTCGCCACACATTAATACTATGCAATTAACAAATTCAATAACTACAGCCAAGGTGAATCCTCAACAGCAGTATCTAGAAAACTTTATTGCCCGTTACACCAATCGCACACAAACATCGAAACAGCTAACTCAAGCATATCGTTCTGTGCTTGCAGATAGAAGAAATTCTATCGGATTTAACAAAACCATCAAAGAAATGGTATATCCCATTATTGGCAAACGTGCTTCTGGCTCTAAAATTTGGGATGTTGATGGAAATGAATATATAGACCTGTTAATGGGCTTTGGAGTAAGTTTTTTTGGTCATAATCCACCTTTTATTAAAGAAGCCATACAAGAGAGACTAGAACAAGGTATACATATAGGCCCACAATCAGATTTAGCCGGCGAAGTTGCAGAGTTATTCTGTGAACTAACTGGTATGGAACGGGTAACTTTTAGTAATACAGGTACAGAAGCCGTAATGACGGCAATACGTCTAGCACGCGCTACAACAGGCCGTCAAAAAATTGCCATGTTTGCAGGTTCTTATCATGGACATTTTGATGGTACTTTAGTTAAAAGACAGAAATTAGACGACAATTTAGTTGTAGTTCCACGTTTTCCTGGTGTTTTACCTAACGTAGCTCAAGATGTTTTGGTTTTAGATTATGGTGATTTTAAATCGTTAGAAGTAATCAAAGCTTATCAACATGAATTAGCTGCTGTTTTAGTTGAACCTATTCAAGATGAAAGACCAGATATACAGCCTCAAGAGTTTTTGTTGCAGTTAAGAGAAATTACCCAAAAATCAGGCACAGCATTAATCTTTGATGAAATGCTTACAGGCTTTCGCCTTCATTTAGGTGGAGCGCAAGCATGGTTTGGTGTTAAAGCAGATATAGCAACTTATGGAAAAATTATAGGTGGTGGTTTGCCCATTGGAGTTATAGCTGGCAAAGCAGACTACATGGATAGAATTGATGGTGGAATATGGAGCTATGAGGATACTTCTTTCCCGCAAGTAGAAACAACATTTTTTAGCGGAACTTACTGCAAACATCCCTTGGCGATGGCTGCTGCCAAAGCAGTACTTAACTATTTAAAAAATCAAGGGACTGCTCTTCAAGAGCAAGTAAATCAACGTACTTCCCAGTTTGTAGAAAAACTGAATAATTACTTTCAAGCAGATGGAGTACCAATTCGGTTAGCAAATTGCGGTTCAATGTTTAATAATATTCCTTTAGGAGATGCTTCTAATTCTGGAGATTCTACTTCATTAAGTATGAACTTGATATCCTATCATCTTCTCTATCAAGGAGTGTTCTTAATAGGAAATGGTGGTTTATTATCTACAGCCCATACTGATGAAGACCTAGAATATGTAATTAAAGCAGTTAAAAATAGCATCAATGATCTGCGAGAAGGTGGTTTATTACCATAGTTATAACGTTAGTAGTTTTAATTAAAAAAGAAGTAAATAATCGGAGTACAGGTAAATGGTTACAATGAATTCTAATCCTCAATATGACTCTTGGGCTAAGATTTATAATGAATATTGGGGTCTAAAGTACTGCCAACATAATTTGCCTCCTTTTGAAAAATTACTACAACAATATAAGATTCTTGAAGGAGCAAATATTCTTGATTTATGTTGTGGTACAGGACATATAGCACAGGAATTAATCGAGCAAGGCTATCAAGTAACGGGCCTTGATATTTCAGAACCAATGTTGCAATATGCTCGTGAAAATGCACCTAATGCTAGATTTATTCATGATGATGCTAGATTTTTTAACTTACCGCCTACTTTCCACGCAGTTATTTCTCCTAGCGCTAGCCTTAACCACATAATAAGCATCGAAGACCTGCAAAAAGTTTTTATGCAGGTGCATGATAGTTTAGTAGTTAACGGGATTTTTCTGTTTGGATTAAAACTAGAAGATGGTTACAAATCTTGGAATGGTAAAATCGCTGAGGGTGATGTGAAACATGATTTCGCTTGGTCTTGTCGCTATAGCCATAATCTTAAGGAAAAAACAGGAGAATTTACCATTACTATTTTTCAACCGTTAGGAGGCAATTGGCAACGTTTAGATATTAATAATGTAGTTAGAGCTTATTCTCAAGCAGAAGTTATACCTGCTCTTAAAAATGTAGGTTTTACTGATATTAATGTCTACGATGAAGAGGGGAATATAGCAAATGATCAATGTAATAGCTATGCTATTTTTTCAGGGCGGAAGCAATCTTAATAGAGCATAAGGAAATACTTGGAGTAAAATAAAACAATGAATAGTGTAGATACAGAAGACCAAACAATTTATAAAGTTGTAGTTAATCATGAAGAGCAGTATTCTATTTGGCCTGCTGATCGAGAAAATGCCCTTGGTTGGACAGATGCAGGTAAAACTGGGATCAAATCAGAATGTCTAGAATACATTAAAGAAGTATGGACTGATATGAGGCCCCTAAGTTTGCGAAAGAAGATGGAAGAGTTATCTAGTAAAAAATAATACTTGTATAACTTTAATATTACTATTTGTAGAGAGGTTGAACTTCTCTACAAAATTTTTATTTTTGAAATCCCCGGTCGAGGTAGGAAAATAAAGTTACCACCATAAATAAGCTGAATGTCCAACCAACTAAGTAAAAGCTCTATCACCAATCCAGAATCATTTACTAACGCTCCAATTTTAACAGTACAAGGCTTAGGTAAAAAAATCCAAAATAAATGGTTGTGGCGGAATTTAAACCTTGAACTACTATCTGGAGAACGCGTTGCTGTAGTTGGCGCTTCCGGTTGCGGTAAAAGTCAGCTACTAAGAGCGATCGCTAATCTTGATCCAATACAAGAAGGCTACATCTTTTTTCAAGGAAAATCTATTGATTCTTGTTACACACCACAATATCGCTCTCAAGTTGTCTATCTCCATCAGCGCCCTGCACTTTGGGAAGGAACTGTAGAAGATAACCTCAAACAAGTTTATCGTTTGGCAACCCATCGTCAACAAGTTTATAATCGCCAACTAATTCTTAATTATTTGCAGCTTTTACATAAACCTGCTGATTTTTTACAACGTTCGGTGAGCGCAATTTCTGGCGGTGAGGCTCAAATTCTGGCTTTTCTGCGGGCTTTGCAACTTTCGCCTTTGGTATTACTACTTGATGAACCTACCGCCTCATTAGATATGGCAACAGCCAATAGTTTAGAAGCTTTGGTTGCAGCTTGGCAAAAAGAAGACCCCCAACGAGCATATCTTTGGACAAGTCACGATCCAGCACAATTGCAGCGTATTACTCATCGTCAAATTAACTTAAAATCCAACGAATAATGACAGCCAGTTATATTTCTATTAGTTACACTCAACTTGCATTAGCAGCTTTATTTATCCTCATTAATATAGGTCTTTCATTCGCTTTAAATTTAGGACTAGGAAAAAGCCTTTTAATTGCTTCACTACGCATGGTAGTGCAATTGTTGTTGGTAGGATATTTATTACAGTGGGTATTTACTCTTCGTAATCCAATACTAATTTTAGCTTTAGCTTTAGCTATGACGATTATGGCGGGTATATCAAGTGTTAATCGAACTCGCCGACGGTTTACCAGTATTTATTGGAATAATTTTGTTTCGCTTTTTTGTGGTTCATTTTTAGTTACAGGCTTTACTGTTAGCGGGATTATTCAAGTACATCCTTGGTATGATCCTCAGTATCTCATTCCTCTGTTAGGAATGATTTTAGGTAATGCCCTGACTGGTACTTCTCTAGCATTAGAACGCTTTATGGAGGACTTGACTAATCGTCGAGAACAAGTAGAAGCATTATTAACTTTAGGTGCAACTCGTTGGGAAGCTGCACATCAACCAATTAAAGAAGCATTAAGAATCGGGATGATTCCCACAATTAACTCAATGATGGTGATGGGGTTAGTTAGTCTACCAGGAATGATGACTGGTCAAATTTTAGCTGGAGCTAGTCCTGTAGATGCTATCCGCTATCAAATTGTAATTATTTTTGCACAAGCATCGGGAACTGCGATCGCCACTATAGGAGTTGTATTACTGGCGTTTTTATCGCTATTTAATCAAAAACATCAGCTGACAGATGCTTTGTACAAGCAAAGCTAAACACAATTTTTGTAACAAATCTGCAAAAATGAAGTAAGATAAGAAAATGAATTTGCAAGTCAGAAGAATTGTGTCTACTTATACAACAAAATAGTAACAATTGTTATAGGCTTAAAAAGCCCTTTACTTTTATAGGTTTGGCGAAACTTCACCGCCAAAAAATCACCAGAGCGATAGGAAATTACCTGTGGCCAAGTGCGATTGATAGTTATCAAACGTGAACCTGGTTAAGTTGAACATATTTCTGTCAGCAGCATAGGTGACTTCCTACGCCCTGTTATTTATTTTAATTATTCTAGATCAACGGTTTCATGCGATCGCTTGTGGGTTAATAAGCTTGGGTTAAAACTCGATCCTCCCTAAACATCCTTACAAATAAGGGTAATAGCATAATAGCTAATACTATTGAGAACCTTCACAAATTAGCCAAGAGTCATAAGTTCGTAGTTGGTGCTTTCGCCCTAAACAACCAACTACAAACAATACCTACTCCTTAATCTAACCAATTAATTTCTGCCAGCTAGCAGGGCCGAAAATCCCATCGGCATCTAAACCATTTTGCTTTTGAAAGTTCTTAATAGCAACCTCTGTTTGCGGCCCGTAGACACCATCATTCTCAACACCTAATCGGTATTGCAAGTATCTGACAACTGCACCACCAGCATGGTTTGCTCGAATAATTCGTTTTGCCAAAATTACATTTATGGCATTCCATGTAGTTGAGTCAGCAATTCCAGTCGGTTGAACCCCGACAATTGTCTGGAATTTTTCTACGGCAGATTTTGTATTGGCCCCGGTGAAGCCATCTTCTACTAACGCCCTACCATTTCTATCAGTTATTTTGAGTCGATTTAAGGCTTTTTGCAGTCTGAGAATAGTGTCATCTACATTATCTTCTTCATCTGGTACGGGATTAACAGGAACACTTGGCAATTTACCAGTTAAGCCTTTAACAATCGCATTAGCCATTGTTTCTGGATTAAAAAGATTGATATCTTTTTGTGAATCAATAAAGCAACATTCTACGAGAATCGCAGGCATATCTGTATTTTTCAGGACATACAAGTGGGAACCACTCTTCACACCGCGATTAAAAAATCCCAATTTGACGATTTCATCTAATACAGGTTTAGCGATTTTTCTGCCATTCTCACTAGTTGCAAATACTTCTGTGCCATTAGCTTGTCGGTTAAAAGCATTAAAATGAATTGAGACAAAAACATTTACTCTAGCCGCATTAGCTGTAGCACATCTTTTGGAAAGTGATTCAGTTACTGTACGAGCACTACTTGGTTTACATACTACGACTTCATGTCCTAAAGCTCTTAACTTGGATATAACTCTATTACCTACATCTAGAGTTAAATTATCCTCAACTTTAATGCCTCTAGCTCCTGTGTCTGGTGGGCAATTGTGCCCGCTATCAATTCCAAATTTCATGATTTAACCCTCAAGTTAGTTATTTTCAGACAAATTCAAAACTTTTCTACTTATAGAGGCAAAGTTTTGTTAATAAATTTGTTTAAGTACTTGTTGGAAATATCCACATTGTTTTCAGTATTAATACACTGGTAAATAAAATAAGTTTTTTACGAACTTTGTAAGCAGAGTTTATGGAAAAAACCCATTTTTTGCAAAGCTTTTTGAAAGAAAAAACACAACCCTTACAGTTTATCAAAATCAGGAAGATCCGGTAATTGCTACAATCAACTGAAATGCAGCAATTACCCATATCATTAAAATAATAACGCTTTGCAAAAGTAGAAAGCTATGACAAATGTACCTAGTGCAAGAAGGCAAAGGGGCACAGAAGCAGAGGGGTAGAAAGAAGAAAACTGATGACACAGGCTTTTCAGCCTTATTACAGTAGTTTTCCTTTGCATGAAATACAAAGTCACAGGTTTTGAGGCAGAAGGCAGAAGTCAGGAGGTAGAAACTCTTGATATCTGATACATGAGTCCTGAATTTTGTATCTCACTTAAAAGTATGTTTATTCTCGTCATTGTGTACTAGTACGGCTGAATGACCGGAATCTGTCGGTAGATATTTAACAATCAGCCTGAAAGCGAGTTTAAAATTTAAGTAAAGAAATATTTCGTAGCTTACAGGCATGAAACGCATCGTCTTGGTTGCTGGGTTTGAATCGTTTAACGCTGACTTGTATAGAAAAGCAGCTTTTTTGGCTAACTCTCGCTGTCCTGAGTTGGATATTCGGGTATTTAGCGATCGCAATCTTACCAGTCAACGCACCGAGGTAGAAGCAGCACTTGATGGCGCTGATGTGTTTTTCGGTAGCCTCCTATTTGATTATGACCAGGTTGTGTGGTTGCGCGATCGCATTGCCCAAATTCCCATCCGCTTAGTCTTTGAGTCAGCCTTGGAATTGATGAGTTTAACCAAGCTGGGTGACTTTGCTATCGGCGACAAACCTAAAGGAATGCCCAAACCAGTTAAATTCATCCTCGACAAATTTAGCAACGGACGAGAAGAAGATAAACTTGCTGGTTACATTAGCTTCTTAAAAATTGGCCCCAAACTACTAAAATATGTCCCAGTGCAAAAAGTCCAAGACTTACGCAACTGGTTAATTATCTATGGTTACTGGAATGCTGGCGGCCCAGAAAACGTCGCTTCATTATTCTGGACACTGGCAGAAAAATACTTAGGTTTAAAAGTCGGTGACATTCCCCCGCTAATCGAAACCCCCAATATAGGATTACTCCATCCCGACTATCAAGGGTTTTTTGAATCGCCAAAAGCATACCTGGAATGGTATGAGAAAAAGGGAATCAAGAAAATTTCCCACTCCCCAGTTATCGGAATTTTACTTTACCGAAAACACGTCATCACCAAACAACCCTACATTCCCCAACTGATTCGCAGTTTTGAAGAAGCTGGGTTAACTCCTTTGCCCATTTTCATCAATGGCGTAGAAGGACACGTAGCGGTACGAGATTTAATGACAACCGACTATGAAATTCAGCAACGACAACTAGGTAATATAGAAACTCCCTCACTATCAAGTGAAGCAGTAAAAGTAGATGCGATCGTCTCTACAATTGGCTTTCCTCTCGTGGGTGGCCCGGCTGGTTCAATGGAAGCTGGCCGTCAGATAGAAGTAGCAAAACGCATCCTCACTGCCAAAAATATACCTTATATTGTTGCCGCACCATTATTAATTCAAGATATTTCCTCGTGGACGCGCCAAGGTGTCGGCGGATTGCAAAGTGTGGTGTTGTACGCATTACCAGAATTGGATGGGGCTATTGATACCGTTCCCCTCGGTGGTTTGGTGGGCGAAAATATTTATCTGGTTCCTGAACGGGTGCAGCGATTAATTGGTAGGGTAAAAACTTGGGTGGCTTTGCGGCAAAAAGCTGCATCGGAACGAAAGATTGCCATCATTTTATATGGATTTCCCCCAGGTTATGGTGCTGTAGGTACTGCTGCATTATTAAATGTGCCGCGTAGTTTGCTGAAGTTTCTCCACGCACTTAAAGAACAAGGTTATACCGTGGGAGATTTACCAGAAGATGGGGAAGAATTGATTCGCTGGGTGAAAGAAGCGGATGAAATTGATGATACAAAAAATATCCCCGCGTCAGTTAGCGCCCGTACCTTAGAAAAATGGTTGGGATATCTGCAAACCTCCCGCATCGAAAAACAATGGAAATCTCTCACGGGAACTGGAATTAAAACCTATGGCGATGAATTTCAGATTGGCGGTGTGCAATTAGGAAATGTGTGGATAGGTGTACAACCACCTTTGGGTATACAAGGCGACCCGATGCGCTTAATGTTTGAACGAGATTTAACGCCCCATCCCCAATATGCAGCTTATTATAAATGGCTGCAAAATGAGTTTCAAGCTGATGCTATCGTTCACTTTGGGATGCATGGAACGGTGGAATGGTTGCCTGGTTCTCCGTTGGGTAATACGGGTTATTCTTGGTCGGATATCCTGTTAGGAAATTTGCCTAATTTATATATATATGCGGCGAATAATCCTTCTGAATCGATGTTGGCAAAACGTCGCGGTTATGGTGTATTAATTTCCCATAATGTACCGCCTTATGGTCGCGCAGGTTTATATAAAGAATTGGTAGCATTGCGGGATTTGATTTCGGAGTATCGTGAAGATCCGCAAAAGAATTATGTTTTGAAGGAAGGCATTTGTAAAAAAATTGTGGACTCTGGTTTAGATGCAGATTGTCCGTTTGAGGATGCTAAACGGTTGGGAATTGCGTTTACTCCCGAAAATGTGCGGATGTTTAGCAGTCATGCTTTTGATGATTATTTGGTGGAGTTGTACAAATACTTACAAGTTTTAGAAAATCGGTTGTTTTCTTCTGGGTTGCATACGTTGGGAGAAGCACCGAATGAAGAGGAATTGGCTTCTTATTTGGAAGCTTATTTTGGTGAGAATCAAGAAGAAAGAGAAGAAGAAAAACTAATCAAAGATTTGTTGATGCAATCTACGGATGAGTTAACGAATTTGTTAAGGGGGTTGAATGGGGAATATATTCCGCCTGCGCCTGGTGGTGATTTATTGCGGGATGGGGCTGGTGTGTTACCAACTGGGAGAAATATTCATGCTTTAGATCCTTATCGGATGCCTTCACCTGCTGCTTATGAACGGGGACGAGAAATTGCTCAAAAAATTATCGCCCAGCATTTGGATGAATATGGGAAATATCCAGAAACGGTGGCGGTGATGTTGTGGGGATTGGATGCGATTAAAACTAAGGGTGAATCTTTGGGGATTCTGTTGGAATTGGTGGGGGCTGAACCTGTTAAGGAAGGAACTGGCAGAATTGTTCGTTATGAATTAAAGCCGTTGATGGAAGTTGCACATCCCCGAATTGATGTGTTGGGTAATTTGTCTGGAATTTTCCGGGATAGTTTTGTAAATATCATCGAATTGTTGGATGATTTATTTCAACGGGCGGCTGATGCTGATGAACCGGATGATCAAAATTTTATTAAAAGACACGCTTTAGCTTTGAAAGCCCAAGGTGTGGAAAATGCATCAGCGAGATTGTTTTCTAATCCGGCGGGTGATTTTGGTTCTTTGGTGAATGATAGAGTGGTTGATGGTAACTGGGAATCTGGTGAGGAGTTAGGTAATACTTGGCAAAGTCGCAATGTGTTTAGCTACGGGAGAGAAGATAAAGGTCAAGCTAGACCGGAAATTTTGAATACATTGTTAAAAACTAGCGATCGCATTGTTCAAGAAATCGATTCGGTAGAATATGGTTTAACTGATATTCAAGAATATTACGCCAATACTGGCGGTTTGAAAAAGGCAGCAGAAAAACAAAGCGGTAAGAAAGTTACAACCAGCTTTGTGGAAAGTTTCTCGAAGGATACTACACCCCGCAATTTAGATGATTTGCTGCGAATGGAGTATCGCACCAAGTTGGTAAATCCTAAATGGGCGCAAGCGATGGCGAATCAAGGTTCTGGTGGTGCGTTTGAAATTTCCCAACGGATGACGGCGTTGATTGGTTGGGGTGGTACTGCCGATTTTACCGATGATTGGGTTTATGACCAAGCGGCTGATACTTATGCATTAGATGCAGAGATGGCGGATAAATTACGTAAGGCAAATCCTGAAGCTTTTCGCAATATTTTAGGGAGAATGTTGGAGGCGCATGGGCGCGGTTTCTGGGAAGCTGATGCTGATAAGTTAGATAAGTTGCGGCAATTGTATGAGTTGACAGATGAGGAGTTGGAGGGTGTGACGGTTTAGTGAGTTGTGTACGTTAGGCATTGTTAATGCACTTTACTTAATTGTTGAACTAAAAAATATATGACTTTATTCTTTTGTGATGAGGCTGCTAAAGACAACGAATACAATATTATTAGAGATGAACCAAGATTTTCACAAGATAAAGCATTTATTGAAGAAATGTGGTCAGAGTATAAACAATATGCAGATACGCATTTTTTATTGGAAAGTAGAAAAAATTTTAAGCAACGTATATGGGAAATGTACTTGACGTGTTCATTGATTGCAAAAGGATTTTCAATTAGTTCAGATGATCAAGGGCCAGATATACGTATCTCAAAAGAAGAGGTAGATATTTGGATTGAAGCAGTAGCACCAAAAGCAGGTGAAGGAAATGACGCTGTTACAGAGCTGCAAGATCGAACTACTAGACGAGTTCCTGATGATCAGATTAAATTACGTTATCGTTCAGCTATTGAAGAAAAATACAACAAAAAATATCAAAAATATATATTAAATCAAATAGTTAAGCCAAATGATTGCTACATTATCGCAATCAATGGCAGTGCGATACCATCTGCTAGACGGGAAACTGATATTCCCAGAATTATTCGTAGTGTCCTTCCTTTTGGCAATGAAACTCTAATAATAGATGTTGAGAAACATGAAATTTTAGACCGATCTTATGAGTATCAAGATCAAGTAAGTAAAGTATCTGGTTTTTCAGTTACAACAAATATTTTCCTGAATAATCAGTATGATGGGATAAGTGCAGTGCTATATTCATGTGTAGGTGTAGATTCTCTCAATAGTCCACAGGAGTTGGGAGATGATTTTGTGTTACTACACAATCCCCTTGCAAAAAACAAATTAGAGCGAGGATTGATTAAACTTGGTAGAGAATATTGGGTTGAAAATTCAATTTTGTACTGCACTAATTGGGTAAATCAATAAGTTGCTAAAAAACATATTAACGAAACGCGTAAAGTGAATGAAACCAGGTTTGATATTCAAGGTGTACTTCAATATTTGATATTTCGTAACATTCAAGAGAAAATTATATGGAAAACTTTTTTACTGCTGTATATGAAAAAATAGATGATTGGTATATCGGCTACGTTCAGGAGTTACCCGGCGCTAATGTACAAGAGAGAACTCTGGAACAAGCTAGAGAAAGTCTACGGGAAGCGATAGAGTTGATTCTAATATCAAATCGGGAACTCGCAGAGCAACAAATTTCCGGTAAAGATGTCGTCCGTGAAAAGATTACTGTCAAAGTATAGTGATACGAATTTTACCACCCACCTACTTAATTGTATCGACTGACGAGAACTAATAACTATTTGACTAATAATCCTGTTCTACACCACCTACGACTGGTCTAACTTCAGAAAATGGATCAGTGCCACCACCCCAGTTAAAATCACTAATTCGGATGCTGAAACCGCCTAACTCCAGCACCGGATTGTAACGCAAGGTGATCCCATAGGTGCGACGGCTATATTCTAAAATGTAGTCCGTGCTAGTTTCTTTCCCAGTATCCAAGTTAACAGATGTTTGAAAGCCTAAGCGAAAAGGGCCGTAGATTTGCTGTGATATCCCAGCACTCAACACTTTGTTATCAACGGAGCGATCAAACAAAAAGGGTGATAATCCGTTGTTTAAGCCTTGAGAGTAACTAATATTAAAGGCGGTATAGTCGAAAAAAGGCCGAGAAAAATGACCAATTTGACCTTGTAAGCCAATTGTAGCAGTTAGGGTACTTTGGTTATCACCATTGGTGTAATAACTGCTAGTGCCTGTAAGTCTAGCGATCGCCTGCAAGTAAGGAACTACAGGGGTAGCTGTGTATCTTAACCCCTCAGTGGCAGTGGGTGGTAATGGTGTTCCCTGCCACAGTAATATCCCTTTACTGAGTTCAGCACTACCTTGTAAACGACCTAGTGAAATGCGATCGTTTTCCCGCACCGGCTCTAGTAAGTCTTGGCGATCGGTGTTGGCATTGATATATCGAGCGCTTGCTTGATAGGTGAGGTTGATACCACTCTTGCCTAAAGGAATCACGGGAGAGGTAACAATACCGCCAAGACTGCTCTGAACGGTTTGAAAGCCAAGAGTACCATTGTAAAAGCGAGTGCGGTAGCTATATTCCAGATCCAAAATGTGGGGAAGGGAAGTCCCTAATATCTGGCGCAATCCTAACCTCGCCCGCAAATTTTCTTCTACCTTGTTCAAGTCAAAACTAGTTAACTCTCCAGTCCCCTCAAGTACTGCTCGTGGACTCAAAACAGAATTTATCCTTGTTTTCGCAGCAAACAGTGCGCCTAAGTTATCCGGGCCTTCTTGCACAGCTCTCTGTATTAGCAACTGGGGCGTGATTGTCCAGCGTGTTTGCTCTGTATCGATCACTGGAAAGCCACGCTCAATATACAAACCACCCCGATCTTCTCCATCATAGCCGGGGGAAACTATTGCAGGTGTAACATCCCGCTCCCGGCGGTCAATAGTCCGTTCATTTATCGGAATTGGCAAGGAGACTGTTTGATCCAATACCAAACGCTGCCCCTGTGTCCTGATGCGGTCTACCAAGGGTGTCTCTCGCGTCAGAGTTACTTTATCGGCGCGTAACTCTAATTCTGGGGGCGAAAAAGGATCATTGGTGATGCGGACATCTCTTGCTTGCCAGCCTTGCGGATAAAAGTCAATGTTTTCAGCTTCAAACCTGAGCCTATTGACTGCACCCCCTGCTTTTGGTGGCGGGATGTTGGCAGCATCTGCCTGACCACCAAATGTCACATCAATTCCTCCAGGACTACTCACACCGGAAACGGGCTGATTGGCTCTAATGCGATCGCTGGGCGGACGTTTTGGAACTCCACCAGCAGTTATACCCGTGGGTGAGAAAGCAAAATCTGTTTGGGCTGAGGGTACATAAATTTCTCCTCTACCATTTAGCAGTTCCCCACTATCTTGAACAAAGTTATAGGTAAAGCGTTGTCCGCGCAGTACCTGATCGCCCCGTGTTAAAGTTACGTTGCCTTCTCCCGCAGCAATCAAGTTGTCTAAATTGACTTGCAGGCGATCGGCATCCACCACGGCCCCATCAAACCGCACAACTACATTGCCAACAGCTGTAATAATTCGCCGTTGCTCGTCATACTCTTGCCGATCTGAAGTGACTTCTACAACTCTCGGCTGGACTGGCGGCGTGCTAGTGGGCGCAAGCGGTTGATTAGTGGTGTCTACCTCTGGTGTAGGCGTTGGTGCTTTAGTTGGTTGTTGAACTTGGGACTGGAATTCTACAGTGATGGGTGCTGAGAGTTGGTTTGTTGGGTTACGAGACTTGAATTTTATAAAATTTTGTACTGATTGAGAATTCGATGCAAGATCAGCAGCAGATACAGAGATATTATCTGTTCCTAAAGACTGTGGTGCAGTAATATCACTTTGCTGTTTTTGCTGGGTTAATTTCTCAGCTGAAATTCCCGCCTTTGATTCGACTAACTTGTTGCTATTTGCGACACTTGGGACAATTTGAAGAGGACGCAAAGATTGAGCGACAAGGGGACTTGGGGAAACTCTATAGCTAAAGCTACCATCCAATAAGGTTTGTTTTTCTCCACTAGAGCTTGAATTTGGTAATCGCTCTTTGAGTTTTTGAGAAGGTTCACCTTTTGCGGCTACAGAGGAAACCTCTGCTCTAACTTTTCTTGGCAACGCAGTAGCTTCTCGTTCCGTTTCCCGTTTGCGTAACGCTGCTCTTAGAAGAATTTGTGAGCGCTGAACGCCGGCGCTCGCACTTGTCTTTGTCTCTTCTTTATCTTGGCGATTAGAGGTTTTAACCTCCTGCGTAGGATAACCAACAATCAGCGATTTTCCCAAAAGTGCAGCATTTCCAGAGCCAATTATGGGCGAAACTTTTGGCGGATGAGGTACGGAGGGGATTTCGGCAACTACCAAGTCATCCTGAGTTGAGTTGTTTAAACTTGGCAATTGCGGATCACTCTTGGTGTCATCCGCAATTGCCGATTGAGGCAAATCCTTGAGCTGCTCGGATTTGTCTATCTTTTCCTGCATTCCAGTCTCTACAACTGAAAGAAATTTTGGATAACTAGCAGATGAGGCGTGATTTACAGGTTGTAAAGATTCGAGGATAGGAGGCGGATCGGGCGGCAGAACTGGATGAAGCATATTTGAGCATAATCGGGCTAACAAACAGCCAAATGACGGACGGAAGGATGAATATACATTTTGCCTTCCGACTGTCGCCTTCTGCTACCGGTAGCAAGCCACTTGGAGAGGAAACTTACTAGGCGAGAGTTTAGTAAGTTTCCGTGGCATTTAGTATCTTCCGCCTTCTAATGTCGCGGATGATTTATCACCCTTTTACTCTAAGTCCCGACGGCCGGGGTTACGAGCTGGATCGTTTGACAAAAATCCGAAGACAAAGATAGTTACGAAGAAGGCAACAACAATATAAACAGCGATTTTTAAAGTCACCATAGAAATATCTCCAAGGGGTAAGACAAAGAAAGCTTTTCTTTCAGGATCTGCCATGCAGAAAAGATAGCTCCTTTATATTACCCAAATCTCGTCCCTTTTTGAGAGGACTCTGGAGACTGGGGTTACTCCTGTGACGCTAACTGACGGCAAAGGTTTCCCAAAAAGGTAACAGGGGAGATATTTACTATCCCCCATGCCCCATGCCCTATTTCTCAATTTGAAGTTTTGCGAGGTTTTTACCAATTCGGTTTTTGATTACTCGTGCAGGTATGCCTACAGCAACGGAGAAAGGGGGAATATCTCTATTGACAACTGCTCCCGCACCAATAACACTGCCTTTGCCGATAGTAACGCCATCTAATACTGTTACTCCATGCCCTAGCCAACAGTCATCCTCAATCACAATTCCCTTACGAGTAACACCTTGGTATTTAATCGGCTTCATCGGATCGGCAAAATTATGATTATTAGCATATATCCCTGAATGGGCAGCTATTAAGCAGTGTTTACCAATTTTAATGTCTCCTGGCCCCTCAATACACACATTCGGGGCAATAAAGGTGTCTTCATCAATATGTATACACGTATTGTCCAAAGACCCTATATCAACGTTACGCTCAATAGCAACTCTATTTCCTAGATAAATTCTATTATTTTTGTGTCCTCTAGCATCCATCCGCACACCCTTGAAAATATATACTCCGCTACCTATCTCAATACAGCAACTACCGTTAAATTCAACACCATTTTGAATATAGACTGGGCTGCCTATCTGGGCAAAAATACTACGATATCCCAAATTACGCAACTTTGGCCCCAGAATAAGGGTAGGAATATCACCTAACATAGTAGTTACTAAAAGTTCTTGCACGCGCTGCAATTTTGAAAAATATTGCTTGTTATGCATAGCTACATATCTCTTCAATTAATTGTTTTTGACAGGATTGATGTGTTGTGGTTTTATCCTAAGCTTATGCAAATACCAACAAGTTTTGTAATTATTAACACATAACTTGAAGTGGCACTATTACCGAAATTTAACCATATTTTTAGATGGTTTTCCAAATGTTGAAAAACCAGAGCCTAGCTTTGACTATGTGAGCAATTCTTTAACTTAGGTGCGATAGAATTACTCAATTGATATGCACAATTGCGTTAGGTTCCTAGAAGCTTTTGTACCAGTCACAGCACGTAACAATTTTGCTTCTTTTCACCAGATCAATTAATAAAACAATCTCAGTGCATTGCAGGGTTAAACCCCAGACTATTAAATTGTCTGATAGTAAAATTTGCTGGTTTAGATAGGCTACTGTTTTGGTTATTGGGCAAATTTGCAAAGCTTGTTACGTAAATAGGGATAAAATTGTTTACTTTGAGGCTAATTTATCTCAAACGGTTTTAGCCTTTTGAAACAATTCAGTTCCACAAGCTATTTTGCAACAAAAAATACATTTAACTAGACTATATAAGATCAGATAAAATTTCTGCCTAGCATAAAAATGTAATTATTGTTAAATTTTTATGGGTTTTATTGCCCAAATAAAATCTAATTAGGGTGGATTATCTCCTACATCAGCCATCACATTGAAGTTAACCATCGGTGCAAACAAGTAAGCGCTTCCCCGACTGCTATGACGGCTTTCTTGCAACGAATTTCTAGAGTATGCTGCTCCAATCATGTTGCACACGGATGATTTACAGACTAACCAATTCATGTTTATGATTACATAAATTGCTTTTAATAACAATTGTTTTTAACGATAACACATTTTATTTTAAGTGGGACACTATTATTAAATAAGTTGATTTTCAAGTTAATTATTGATGACAATAACAAAAATCAGTTAACTTTTTTACTAGAGCGGTGCCTATAACGGGCAAAGCCTGCGCTACTCTGAAATATTTTTATACACTTAGAGAAAATTATTGAAAAAGGTAAGTTTAAAAATGTTTTAAGCGGTTAATTGCTATTTATGTCTATGTTTCTACGGTTGCTTGTTGAAGTAATGTTATCATTAGGTGTTCAAGTCAGAATGATATCTACTATACTTATGACGCTCTCTTCGTTAAAAAGCTAAAAATTTTCTTCTTATTTATTACTTGTATCTAAAAATGTGTAAATCACCCATTCGGGTGAGCCAAGCGGGTGATGCGTGCTTGGCACTACTCATTATAAATTTTATTGAAAGAAGACTAAAAAGTAACTTAGTTTCCAGGAGAAGTCCAGAAAATAATATCAAATGCCTACATTAAGGTATCGGTTTTAACTCACATACTTGGTTCTAATTATGGCTTTAATTAAAGAAATTGTCCAAGAAGCTCTAACTACCGGCTATCTGAGTGTTGTAGCCGAAGATCAACTGCGATCGCAACTTCAAAGTAATTATGACTCAGAAGACCTAGATGCCTGGATCATTTTACAGCGATCTATTGCCGCAGGTGATGTCAAACAAGAATCACGCCGAAAAAAAGCTTCCCCCTCTCCTAAAGCCAAGGACACTTCATCTAGTATCAAACTTGCTTATCAAATGGCAGCGGAGATTGCTTATGCAGCAGCTGTAGCTTTGTCAATGACAAAAAATACCAAAGATCAGCCTTCACTAGGCGCATAAAATAACACCGTCGCAAGTTATTTCCCTGCATTAGCACCAAAAGATTTATACCAAGTAGTTAGCATAGGCGTAGCTCGCAACAGGCATCGCTTTTCTTAGTTAACTGCTTGGTATTATTTTTACATGGTTTTATTTACGCGATGTCTACGACTACGAGACGCTGTGCGTAGCTTGCTTCCCCGTAGGGATACGCTATCGGCGTCGCATCACCTTAAGCTAACCTTAACCGAAGAATTATAGCTAAGTCTTTTTTCTTATATTGCCTCTGTGCTAAAACACTTTTATTAAAAAATAATTAAATTATTAACTCTTCCTTGATGCAGTTATGAGGAATTTTCCCCCTCAGCCAAGACCTTATAATTGATCCCCGCAATGAATTCTAAAATAAATATAAATTATTTGTTCAAAACTATAATTTTTTTAAGTGATATATGGCACTAAATGATTAAATTTTAATATACCAAGTATATGGCTGAGGCTAAGGCATAGAATTAGAAACACCTTGGTGTAAACTTTAGCAACGAGGTTAAAAATAATTCTCAATGCTTAACAAAGTCATCGCTTTGTCACAAACTACTGTATAAAGAATTGGCAACATTGGTAAAGAGAGTAAACAATAACCATAGTTAAACTTGGAGTTTTGCCAACTTATGCAGCCAATTCGCACATTTAACGTATCCCCTTCACTACCGCCGCGACTCGAACCACTACGGCGGCTGGCATATAACTTGCACTGGGATTGGAACGTTGAAACTAAAGATTTATTTCGTCGCTTAGACTCTGACCTCTGGGAGTCTAGCCATCATAACCCGGTGTTAATGTTAGGAACAATCTCTCAATCGCGGCTTCTGGAAGTTGTCGAAGATGAAGGCTTCTTAGCACAAATGGATCGATCTGACCGTCAATTAGACGATTATTTGCAAGAGCGGACTTGGTATCAGAAACAACGAGAGCAGAAACCAAAAGAATGCTACGCCTATTTTTCGGCGGAATTTGGACTTGTAGATTGTTTGCCCGTCTATTCTGGGGGCTTGGGTGTTCTGGCGGGGGATCATCTCAAATCTGCTAGTGACTTGGGGCTACCGCTTGTGGGTGTAGGTTTGCTGTATCAGCAAGGCTACTTTGCCCAGTATCTCAATGCTGATGGCTGGCAGCAAGAACGCTACTTGCTCAACGATTTCTACAATATGCCCTTGCATCTAGAGCGTAATCCCGATGGTTCAGAACTGCGGATTGCGGTGGATTATCCAGGGCGCAAGGTGTATGCCAGAGTTTGGCGTGTACAGGTAGGAATGGTTCCCCTGTATCTGATGGATACCAATATTGAACCCAACAACACTTACGACCAAGACATCACAGATCAGCTGTACGGTGGCGACATCGATATGCGTATCCACCAGGAAATTATGCTGGGGATCGGTGGTGTACAAATGCTTAAAGCCTTGGGGCTGAAAGTCACAGCTTATCACATGAATGAAGGTCACGCCGCCTTCTCTGCTCTAGAACGCATCCGTTTACTGATTCAGGAGGAAGGACTGAATTATCCCCAAGCTAAACAGGTAGTGGCTTCCAGTAATATATTTACTACCCACACACCAGTACCGGCAGGAATTGACTTGTTCGCTCCCGAAAAAATGCTGTATTACCTAGGGTACTATGCAGAGATATTTGGGTTGCCCAAAGAGCAATTTTTAGGACTTGGGCGCGAGAATACAGGCGATTTATCGGGGCCTTTCAGTATGGCGGTGCTGGCGCTGAAAATGGCAACCTTTTCTAACGGTGTAGCACAACTGCATGGTGTGGTGTCGCGGCAAATGTTCCAGGGCTTGTGGCAGAAAGTGCCAGTAGAGGAAGTACCAATCGCTGCAATTACCAACGGTGTGCATGCTCGGAGTTGTGTTGCGAAATCAACTCAAGAGTTGTACGATCGCTACCTCGGGCCAAATTGGTCATCAGCACCACCAGATAGCCCATTGTGGGAGCGAATGGATGCTATACCCGATGAAGAGTTATGGCGCAATCACGAACGCTGCCGCTTAGACATGATTTTGTATGTGCGGGATCATT
This sequence comes from Nostoc sp. FACHB-888, assembly GCF_014696655.1. Taxonomy (NCBI): domain Bacteria; kingdom Bacillati; phylum Cyanobacteriota; class Cyanophyceae; order Nostocales; family Nostocaceae; genus Nostoc; species Nostoc sp. FACHB-888. The sequence goes on from NZ_JACJQM010000022.1 coordinate 94,358, forward strand.
TGGTCAAGCATTTGACGGATCGCGGCGCTTCTGCCTCCGAAATTACCCAAGCCCAAGAAGTTTTAGATCCCTACGCTTTCACCATTGGTTTTGCCCGTCGGTTTGCCACCTACAAACGCGCCACCCTTTGGATGCGTGATGTGGAAAGGATTAAGCGGCTTTTGCTGGCTAACAAAGACCGGAAAGTGCAATTCGTGATTGCTGGTAAGGCACATCCCAAGGATATCCCCGGTAAAGAACTTATCCGCGAGATCAATCATTTTATCCGCGAACAACATTTAGAAAAACAGGTAGTATTTGTTCCCAATTACGACATTCACATATCTCGGTTGATGGTTGCGGGTTGCGATATCTGGTTAAACACACCACGTCGCCCACGGGAAGCCTCTGGTACCAGCGGGATGAAAGCAGCCATGAATGGATTGCCAAATTTAAGTGTACTAGATGGCTGGTGGGATGAAGCTGATTACGTCCGCACAGGTTGGGCGATTGGACATGGAGAGAATTACGACGATCCTAACTATCAAGATGAAGTAGAAGCAAATGCTCTCTACGAATTGTTAGAGAAGGAAGTTGTACCTTTATTTTATGAACATCGGGATAGTGATGGCTTACCCCGTCCGTGGGTTGCCAAAATGAAGGATGCAATTCGGTTGAATTGTCCATTCTTTAATACAGCGCGGATGGTAGGAGAATATGCACAAAGGGCTTATTTCCCAGCCAGCGATCGCTATCATACCCTGACTGTTGATAACTATGCTCCAGCTAAAGAATTAGCTGCTTGGAAAGAAAAACTAAGCGAACACTGGTTCAACATCAGAATCAAAGATGTTGACGTATCGGCAGCTTCAGATATTGAGGTTAACCAAACCGTTGCCGTCAAAGCCAAGGTTGACTTGGCAACTTTGACCAATGATGATGTGCAGGTGGAGTTATATCAAGGTGCGATCGATGCCAATGGTGATATTGTCAACGCTGTGCCAGTGGTGATGGATTATCAAGGTGAAGATGGACAGCAATTGAGCATTTACACGGGTAATATCACCTATACTGCTTCTGGTTTACAAGGTTTGTCTTTGCGTGTATTGCCAAAAAATCCACACCTGGCTAATCCCTATGAACCAAGGTTGATTGCTTGGGCAGAGTAAGAGTGCTGAGTAATTATTGAATACTCAAGATTAGGCGTTGCTGATTTAAGTTTAGCAACGCCTTTTATTGTGCAATGCAGTTACGCCCCGAAAATAATTATATTCTTTGGGGGATGATAATGTAGCCAGTGGTGCGATCGCCTAATACTAAATTACGTTGTTCTCCCCAATACCACCAGTATGCAGCAACGTAAGCGCAAATTAAGCTATCTAGTTGATCTTCAGTTGCTTTGAGGGCTGCGCCTGTGGTGGGGATTTCAAGAAGGAACAAACCGCACAGACGCAGAGGAGGAGAGCAGGAGGGGAGGATATCGAGAAGATAATTTTGGAGTTTAATTAGTTCTAGACGGCGTTCACTGACGCGTCCTTTTTTGTATTTGAGGATGCGTTCTAAATTGAATAGGTTAACGATTGCTGGGTGGGGAAAGACTTCTATTTGATATCGGCTAAGTTTTTGCGGTTCAATGGTGGGTGCGTGTGCAAAACCGCGTGATTCTAATTCTAAGCCAAAGTTGATGGTGCGATCGGCGAAGGGTAGGTTTTGATTAGCTGGATAGCATCCTGCATGATATTTGCCAAAGTACTTGTGGCTGAGTTTATCGGGGAGGCGGCTTCCGGTGGCGTTGGGTATGAGGGTAGGCGCATCTACGGCGATGATGGCTGGTTCGTCTGGTTGTACAATTTGATCAATCCAGGTGAGGATGTCTGCAATGGCTTCTTTACGGTCTAGATCAAGTAGTTGAAGTTGTTCATCTATCCATTCTAAACAGCATAGTCCACTTGGTTGAGATTTCCAGCCTAAATCAATGCCAATAAATTTCATGGTTATAACACGAATTTGCGATTATTTTCGCACTATGAGGCAACGATTTACCTAAATTTACTTGCTAAAAATCGTGAAAAATAATCTTATAATCTTAAACAGCTTGTCTTAATTTATTTTACTTGGCAATAAATTAATCAAGATTATTCTAATGAAAATCTTATTTTTACATCCCAATTTTCCCTCGCAATTTCGCAACCTAGCAATGGTTTTAGGTAAAGATCCTAATCATAAAGTCGTCTTTGGAACAAATCGTCCTGAAGGGGAAATACCTGGCGTTTACAAAGCTATTTACGCTCCTTCTCGTGAAGCGGCTCCCCAAACTCACCATTACGTTCGCAACCTAGAAAATGCTGTTCTCACCGCGCAGGCTGTCTATCGCGTGGCAGAAAAATTAAAAGCTGAGGGTTTCGTTCCAGATATAGTTTATGGCCATTCTGGTTGGGGGCCGACTTTATTTATGAAAGATATTTTTCCCAAAGCAGAATTATTATGTTACTTTGAGTGGTTTTACCATGCTCACGGTTCGGATGCAGATTTTGATCCCAATGAACCATTGAATGCTGATGATGAATGCCGCATCCGCGTGAAAAATGCGCCAATTTTGACTGATTTATATAGCTGCGATCGCGGTCTTTCTCCGACGAATTGGCAACGTCAACAATTTCCCAAAGAATATCATAGCAAACTCACTGTAATTCATGATGGTGTTGATACCAAATATTTTGTTCCCAAACCAGGTGCAAAGTTAGTTCTACCAAGAATAAATCTTGATCTTTCCCATGTAGAAGAGTTAGTAACTTATGTGGGACGGGGGATGGAACCTTATAGAGGTTTTCCGCAGTTTATGGAAGCAGTAGCACTAATTCAGCAGCGAAGACCTAAGTGCCATGTGGTAGTTGTCGGAGAAGATCGGGTGGCTTATGGCAAGAATCTCCCCGATGGTCAGACTTATAAAAAATTAATGCTAGAAAAATTAAAATCATCTTTAGATTTATCGAGGTTGCACTTTACAGATAGGCTTCCTTACAATGAATATCTTCAAGTTTTGCAAGCTTCTTCTGCCCATATTTATTTAACTCGTCCTTTTGTTTTATCTTGGTCAATGTTAGAAGTCATGGCAGCAGGATGTTTACTAATAGCCTCTAAGACTCCACCAGTATTAGAAGTCATCCAAGATGGAGTAAATGGACTGTTGGTAGATTTCTTTTCTCCTCAAAATGTTGCTAATCGGGTTGAAGAGGCGCTAAATAATCCTCAAGAGATGCAAGCAATTCGTGCAAATGCGCGAGAGACAATTTTGAAGCGTTATGATTTAGCGAAACTGTTACCACAGCATTTGCAATGGATGTTCGCTGGTAAAAGTTCTGAAAGTTTGAAAAAGCGCTCAGTTTCTAAAGGATTTGGCAAAAGTCATTAGTCATTGGTCATTAGTTACAACTAACAAAAGACAAAGGACAAAGAACAAAGAACTATAAAAGCGATATTTAAAATGCGGATTCTTTTTACTATTGCCCATTTTTTCAAACCTAACACTGAGGGTCGTCATGCTTCTCAACGCAAAGACCCACAACCCCGCTTGCAGGCGTTAACTAAAAGCCTTACCGCCTTACACCAACTATTTGGTAAATCTCAAAGTATCATCAACATTGCTCAACGGCTAGCTTTCCCTGCTAACCAGCCTCAGTCGCACGAACTAGATATTGTTATTTGTACAACCAAAGATAATCATCTTCTGAATCAGCTTCTTTTGCCATCCCATTTATATAAGCATCATTCTACTAATGTAGAACCTCTGCTTTTGGGGTTTGAGTGCCAAGTTGTTCTACAAAGCTGTCAGGGTAAGTATGATTATTATTGCTTTCTTGAAGATGATCTAATTATTTATGATCCTTGGTTTTTTATCAAATTAAACTGGTTTACTCAACAAGCGGGTAACTTAAACTTGCTCCAGCCAAATCGTTATGAAGTCTCCCCTCACGGCCTGGTTCACAAAGCTTATATTGATGGGGATTTGGCTTTGCGAGTAACTGCTCCCTTTCAAAATGTGCAGGAGCAACCGGAACTCAAGGGTATAATTATGAATGCACCAATTACCTTTTCTCGTGCCCTCAATCCTCACGCAGGCTGCTATTTTTTAAATGCAAATCAAATGGCTCATTGGGCTAATCAAGCTTATTTCCTTGATCGGGATATTAGCTTTGTTGGGCCTTTAGAAAGTGCTGCCACTTTGGGAATTATGAAGACATTTAGAGTTTACAAAACCTCACCAGAACAAGCAAGTTTTTTGGAGATTCAGCACTCTGGAACAGGGTTTTTGGGGCTAATTGGAGGACAAGTTGGTTTGGCAGAAAAGGGAAATTGAATTTTAGGATTTGCTGAGAAAGATTACTGCGATCGCCATTTTAGAAAATCAGCTAATTCTGTATCTAATATACCAGCTTCTTTAGTTCTAAGAATTCTCCTTTATTGTAAGGATTCAGAGCAATATCAGTTAGATAAGGAATAAGTGCGTAGCCTATACACTCTGCTAGACGTGGTGGTACAGCATTTCCAATTTGCCACATAGCTTTTTTCATAGAACCTTCAAAAAGAAATGAATCTGGAAATGTCTGTAATCGTGCCATTTCACGAGCGGAAATAACACGGTTGAGATAAGGATGAATATGAGTACTACCGTGGTTCTCTTTAACAGTCATACTGGGTTTACCAGGATATTGCCGTTTGAAAGCATCAACATATTTTGTATATAATGAGCCACCTGGAGGTACTTTAGCAATTCGCTCCATATACTCAGGTGAATGCTTCGTCCACTGATGGTTTATCTCTGGTATTGGGGTATATGCTGGTAAATCAAAAATAGCTGATTCAATAGGTTTGTATTCTTCAGGTAATAACTGAGGCTTGGGATAGGGATTTGGCATTCCAAATCTGTTAGCTATAAAAATAGCTCTTGGTCGAATTTGTGGCACTCCATAGGCAGCAGATTCAAGAATTGCAATAGATATATTAGGATAACCAATAGATTTAAAAGCTTCGATAATTGCTTTTTTTACATCTCCATTTTGTATAGTCAGAATGCCTGGAACGTTTTCCATAACAACATACCAAGGACGTATTTCTGATACAACACGCACAAATTCATAAAATAAACGATTGCGGGGATCTTTATGATCACGTTTTCCTGCTACCGAGAAACCTTGGCATGGCGGGCCACCTATAATAAGATTTACTTCAGGTAAGCCGATTTGTTGTAGCCAATTACGAGAATCAAACTGTTCGATATCTCCACAAAAGTGATGACATTGAGGAAAGTTTTTTTTATGGGTAGCAAAAGCGATTGGGTTGATTTCAACGCTAGCTAAGGGTTTAAATCCAGCTTGAACTAGTCCTTGTGTTATGCCTCCTGCTCCACAAAACAGATCCATGAAGGTGTAATTAGATGGTGCATTTGGTACAGAATCAACATCAATGAATATTTTGTATGGATCGGAGTCATTTTGATCTAGTTCTCGTTTGATACGTTCATAACGTCCTAATTTAGGTTTTTTTTGCTTTATAGTAGAGTGATTTTCCTCGTTAGGAAAAAAAGAAAGTTGGGTTCCTTGCATTTTTTGTTTGATATTGATGTCTGCTTCTGTGTGATATATAGCCTGAAATGTATCAAGCATTGTATAGTTTTTGCAGAAACCCACATAAGCTCAACTTAAAACTTGTTTTAAGATTTAGGTTGTGTACTCCACGAAGTTTAAATCCGCTATATTGCTGTTAAACTTCTCTTAAATTGTGACTAATGGTTTTTCAACAGAGGTAGGCGTGGTTAGCGGATCAAATCCTAACTGCTCAGTAATGCGCTCTCTGGCTAAAAGGCGGTACTCCCAAAAATGCTCGCCAGCAGCACATAAACCTAAATACATATTCACGAATTGGGGCTTGGTGCGGAGAATAGCCCAAAGCTGTTGCCAAAATTGACCCCGAATTTCCTGCCGTTGCCAACCTTGTCGCCAAAGCAAGTGTGCAAGTAGCCGCAGTCCTTTGCCAGGAGGAAAATACATTGTCTGTTGTAGTTGGGGATTAGGTGTAATCTTGAGGCACTGTTCAAAACAACGTCGGAGATAGTTTTTGGGTTCGTACATTCTCCAAATTGCCTCTAAATATTCTTTAGCAACTTCAGCCATCGGCCGGGTAGGAACAAAATTCATTAAGGAATTCTGATCCCCTACCTCCAAACCTCTAAATCCTTCTAATAATCGCTCCTCTTGTTTTAGTCTTTGCCAAAGGGCAGTATTGGGAAGGGCTTGCAGTATACCGAGCATCGGTTGAGGAATGCCCGTTTCTTCGACAAAAGCTTGAATTCGCTCACCTGCGCCACTTTTTTCTCCATCAAAACCAATGATAAATCCTGCATAGATTAACAATCCAGCTTGATTGATGGTACGACAGGCTTCTAAAAGGGGATTGCGAGTATTTTGAAACTTGCGAGTGACTTGGAGGCTGTCTTGATCTGGTGTTTCAATACCCAAAAAGACTGCATAGAAGCCAGCTTTAACCATTAATTCTAATAGCTGAGTATCTTCTGCTAAATTAACGGAAGCTTCGGTTAAAAAGGTGAAGGGATAATTGCGTTCCTGCATCCAGGGAATTAATTCTTGTAAAAGGCGTTTCACATTGCGTTTATTGCCAATGAAGTTATCATCCACTACGAACAGAGATCCGCGCCAGCCTAAATCATAAAGGGTTTGCAGTTCTGCTAAGGTTTGACTGGGTTCTTTAGTACGTGGTTTGCGACCGTAAAGATTGATGATGTCACAAAATTCGCATTCAAAAGGACAACCGCGAGAAAACTGGATTGCCATCATTAAGTAATCATCTCGCTTGAGTAAATCAAAGCGAGGTATGGGGCTTTGGGTTACATCTGGTTTTTCAAGAGCGCGGAAAATTCCTTGTTCTTCACCTTTAGCGATCGCTTCTAAAAATTGCGGAACTGTAATCTCCCCTTCATCTAAAATCAAATAGTTAGCTCCTGCTTTTTGTGCAGGTTCTGGTACTGAGGTTGGATAAGGGCCACCTACAGCAACTTTTTTCCCCAGCTGCGCTGCTTTGTGAATTTGGGCGAGAAAGTCTTCTTTCTGTGCAAGCATCGCAGAAAGAATCACAAGGTCGCACCATTGCCAATCTGCATCGGTTTCTTGATTAACATTGCGGTCATAAAACCGAACTTCCCAGTCTGTTGGTAGCATAGCGGCAACAGTCAGAATCCCTAACGGTGGAATAGATGCCTTAAGTCCCGCTATCTTCATGAATTCGTCGTAAGACCAAAAGGTTTTGGGAAAGCGGGGGTAAAGTAAGAGTACTTTCATTGCTGTAGTCCTCTAATTAAATTTTGGTTGGAAGATTTTTTACTTTTGATAAATCCGTGTTTTGGATGCTTATTGCAGAGATGATGCTAATAGCCCACTAGTATGAGCCAAAGAATTAACTCATAATTTCGAGGTTACTGCTACTTCCTCTGAAAAAAATTTAAATTTTGTCTATTTTTGTAATCAAAAGTACATAAACTGCTTTGATCAAGAGAAAAAGCTTTAGTTATAGCGTTTTGCAGTTTAGTCTTTCTATTATTGTGTTATGTAAACGCAACCTTTCACAATGCCATTGCATCGACTAACAATGCTATTGCATCAACTAACAATGCCATTGCACCGACTTTTTATTTTACAACATACTACAGTCAAGCTTTAGAGGATGTTTGAAAAGTTTTCTTCTCGGTAACAAAACATTCTAGATTCCCCTAAATCCCCCGATAAATTGGGGGACTTTGATTCCGCTTCCCCCCTTTTTAAGGCTTGATCGGGCGGATCAGTTAGTGCCTAAAATCACAGTCAACCACTTTTCAAACAACCTCTTACAATATCCACCCTAAAACCTGGATTTCTCACAAGTAATAAATCCAAGGAGTGTGGGGTGTGGGAGGAAACAGAATTATGCTTTCGTAGCTTCTCACACTTCCCACCCTGTGCGTGATAAATTCGGGTAAAAGCTGTCTTACCACACAAACTTGTCGTTTTCCTTTCTGAAGAATCGGAGTTGAGTTAAAATCTCTCATTCCACAACGGCGATTTGACCTGGAAAATGTCAAAATTAAATGAGTTTTGCGTAGGCGGAAAGCAATTTGTCGCCAGACATCGCCACTTTACTAGCGCGGATTTGAGATAAATAACTTGAAATTTATGGGCAAGCAACGTGTTCTTTCTGGAGTTCAACCAACCGGCAATTACCATCTAGGTAACTATTTGGGAGCCATTCGCAACTGGGTAGAAGGTCAGAGCGAATACGAAAATTACCTTTTTGTGGCTGATTTGCACGCGATAACAGTGCCACATGACCCAAAACAGTTGGCAGATGATACCTACACCCTTGCTGCTCTCTATTTAGCTTGTGGTCTTGATTTAAATCATTCCACCATCTTTGTACAATCCCACGTTTCGGCCCACAGTGAACTCACCTGGTTGCTCAACTGCATTACACCTCTAAACTGGCTGCAAGACATGATCCAGTTCAAGGAAAAGGCTGTTAAACAGGGAGAAAATGTGAGTGCAGGCTTATTAGATTACCCTGTGCTGATGGCAGCTGATATTTTGCTTTACCAAGCGGATAAAGTGCCAGTGGGTGAAGACCAAAAGCAACACTTGGAATTGACACGGGATATTGCATCTCGGTTAAACCACCAATTTAGTAAACCAGATCAGCCAGTTCTGAAGTTACCAGACCCTTTGATTCGTAAAGAAGGGGCAAGGGTGATGAGTTTAGCGGACGGTACACGCAAAATGTCGAAGTCCGATCCTTCGGAGTTAAGCCGAATCAGTTTGCTAGATTCACCAGATCAGATTCAATACAAGATTAAACGTTGCAAAACTGATCCCATTCGTGGGCTGACTTTCGACGATCCAGCGCGTCCAGAGTGTAATAACTTGTTAACGCTGTATACATTGCTGTCTGGAAAGAAAAAGGAAGATGTAGCCGTTGAATGTCAGGATATGGGTTGGGGGCAATTCAAGCCATTGTTGACGGACACGATAATTGAATCCCTGAAACCAATTCAAGAAAAATATCAGGCGATAACCGAGGACAAAGGCTATTTGGAGTCTGTGTTGCGGGATGGAGGAGAAAAAGCCAGGGCGATCGCAAATCAAACTTTATCACAAGTAAAAACTGCTTTAGGTTACTCGCTTCCTCTATAAGTTTTCCCTTTTCGGTGTGATTTGCTATACCATTTAATAAATGCAAATTCTTAATTTTATGCATCACACCCATAGCCCCACAGCCTTTCAGAGAGCTGTACAAGCAGGTGAATTTCTAGTAACTGCCGAGGTAGCACCCCCAAAAGGGGGAGATCCAACGCACATGATTCAAATGGCGGCGACTCTTAAGGGAAGGGTTCATGCTGTCAATGTTACTGATGGTAGCCGCGCAGTATTACGGATGTCTTCGTTAATGGCCTCGGTTATTTTATCACAAAACGGTATAGAGCCGATTTGTCAAATTGCTTGCCGCGATCGCAACCGCATTGGTTTACAAGCTGATTTAATGGGCGCTCATGCCTTGGGCATAAATAATATTTTAGCTTTGACTGGCGATCCTGTAAAAGCAGGCGATCATCCAGATGCCAAAGCAGTGTTTGACTTGGAAGCTGTGCGACTGCTGCAACTGATCCGGAAAATGAATCAAGGCGTTGATTGCAACGATAAACCTTTGACTGATGGAGCGTTAGATTTATTTGTTGGTGCAGCAGTAGATCCGCAATGTAAGAGTTGGTCGGGTTTGCAAAGTCGATTTGAACGCAAAATTGAAGCAGGAGCGCAGTTTTTTCAAAGTCAGTTGATTACCGATTTTGAGCGGCTAGAAAAGTTTATGGATACCATTGCTTCTGGCTATAAAAAACCGATTTTGGCAGGAATTTTTCTGTTGAAATCGGCAAAAAATGCCCAGTTTATTAATAGATGTGTTCCGGGTGTAAATATTCCCCAACATATTATTGATAGATTGGCAAAAGCCAAAGATCCTTTTGAGGAAGGGATGAAAATTGCAGCCGAACAAGTGCAAATAGCACGGCAATTATGTCAAGGTGTCCATATGATGGCAGTGAAGCGAGAAGATGCGATCGCGCCAATTTTAGATTTAGCTGGGGTTGCTCCAGTTAATCAGTTGGTATCCAAGTAAATGAGATAACTAATCTTTTCTTACAGCAGATGGGAACAAACATCTGCTTTTTTAATGCTGCAATCAGCCATTAAGCTGTTACACATTTAACTTGAACATTTACATGAAGGCTGATGACCGATGACTGATAACCTTAACCATCAACAGTTAACAGTTAACGACCGTAAAGAGTGTTTATACAATTTAGGCGCACATCAGCTTATACCAATTCAAAAAAAATCCTGATAAATATAGATTTCTCGTAGGGGCATGGCATTGCCATGCCCTTACCAGCGTATTTGTATCATTTAGGACTTACGCAAAACTATACGCTGTAGGGGCAATACCCTGCGGGAAGCCTTCGGCTACATGAATTGCCCCTACCAGAGAATAAGGGTTTCGGCTGTTGTTTGCGTAAGTCCTGTCATTATTAAAGTGAAATGGTATTAACTATTGGTTTTCAAGGGGCATTGACACCCATTAATAAAATATGTATATTCAAAGTATATACGTCAGATGAATTTTTAAAAGTGTTTCACTCTGAAAATCTAAAGTTTGAGCGTGTAGATCACTAACAAAACTTTTGGAGATAGCTATGACCGCAGTTGTTGCTAAATGGGGAAATAGTTTAGCTATTCGGATTCCAAAAGCGGTAGCTGAACAAGCAAATATAACCGAAGGGACAGGTATAGACCTAAGTGTGGAAGGTAACAATATTATCATTACACCACAAAAAAGAAAAAAGTATACCCTTGATGAGTTGCTTGAAGGTATGACTCCTGATAAGTTCCATCCTGAATTTGAAACTGGAAACGCTGTGGGGAATGAAGGTTGGTAGTTAATACATACTTTCCCAAAAGAGGGGATATTATCAAATTAGAATTTGGAGCTACACAGCAGTTTACGGTTGATTCGATCCAGCGTGCATTTGCCCTCTACACATCAGGAATGTCATTTGATGACATTGCTAGAACAATGAACAATGAACTACAACAGCAAGGGCGGGAGCAAATGAGCTACCGCCCTGTTCTTGTGATATCTCCAATTCAATACAATCGAATAGCTTCTTTAGTTTTAGTGTGTCCTATAACCAGCAAGGCAAAAGGACTTAATTTTGAAGTTCCACTTGTTGAGGGAATGCAAACAAAAGGAGTTGTGTTAGCCGACCAAATTAAAACACTCGATTGGAAAGCTAGAAAGGTAAAATTTGTTGAAAGTGTTTCACAAGTTTTAATAGAAGAAGTACAGGCAAAGCTCGAAACATTAATTTTATAAAACTAATTTTATTTAAATATTAGAAGCGCGATCGCCTCTTTTATGTTTAGTTTTACTAAACCAGAAGCGATCGCAGTTAAAAACCTGGGTTACATCTTACCGTGTTGCAGCACTTGTTGTAGATGTTGGCGAATCTCTTGCACGTGTTCAATATCAGATTGCCGCAATTTTTGGAACAATTCTACACAAGGCTGAGAGCCTACTTGCTCTGCATCTTTGATGTAGGTATCGTAAGCTTTAACGGCTTCAGCTTTGTTGTGCAAAACGGTGACAAAATCGTATTCCAAGTTGCTAATGGGTTCTTGAGATTGTCCGTTACCTGTATTTGTAGCCATTGCTTGACCTCTTTTAGAATTTCTAATTAACCTTATACTCACCCTTAAAGAGCGATTCATCTTCCAAAAAGAGTATATTTCAATACGTCGGAAGTACCTTGCGAGTGTAGATTACAGTATCTAGCGCGTAGGCGTAGCCCATCGTAGACATCGCCTCACAATTATCTCAGCATTATCTAATCTCGTTTTTCCGTTACTACTACAGAATTTATTAAACGGTTAGTTTTAACGTAATTACAACAAAAAAGCGCCCCCCATTTCTGGAGGGCGCTTTTTATTTAGCTAATCTTCAGAATTAACCGTTGATAGCAGGAGCAGTAAGAGCTACAGGAGTGATTTCACCAGCAGCTAAGTCTAGGGGGAAGTTGTGAGCGTTACGCTCGTGCATTACTTCCATACCCAAGTTAGCGCGGTTGATTACGTCTGCCCAGGTGCTGATGACGCGGCCTTGAGAGTCAATTACTGATTGGTTGAAGTTGAAACCGTTCAGGTTGAATGCCATCGTGCTGATACCCAAAGCGGTGAACCAGATACCGACGACGGGCCAAGCTGCGAGGAAGAAGTGCAGTGAACGGCTGTTGTTGAAAGAAGCGTATTGGAAGATTAGACGACCGAAGTAGCCGTGGGCTGCAACGATGTTGTAGGTTTCTTCTTCTTGACCGAATTTGTAACCGTAGTTTTGTGATTCGGTTTCGGTGGTTTCACGCACCAAAGAAGAGGTAACCAAGGAACCGTGCATTGCAGAGAACAATGAACCGCCAAATACACCTGCCACACCTAACATGTGGAAGGGGTGCATCAAGATGTTGTGTTCTGCTTGGAACACGATCATGAAGTTGAAGGTTCCAGAGATACCCAAAGGCATACCATCAGAGAAAGAACCTTGACCGATGGGGTAGATCAAGAATACTGCGGTAGCGGAAGCCAAAGGTGCGCTGTAAGCTACGCAGATCCAAGGACGCATACCTAAGCGGTAAGAAAGTTCCCACTGACGGCCCAGGTAGCAAGCGCAACCGATCAAGAAGTGGAAAACTACCAATTGGTAAGGGCCACCGTTGTACAACCACTCATCTAAGGAAGCTGCTTCCCAAATGGGGTAGAAGTGCAAGCCAATAGCGTTGGAGGAAGGAACAACTGCACCAGAGATGATGTTATTTCCGTATATCAATGAACCTGCAACAGGTTCACGGATACCGTCGATGTCTACTGGAGGTGCTGCGATGAAAGCGATTACGAAGCAAGCAGTAGCAGCTAGCAAGGTTGGGATCATCAGCACACCAAACCAACCGATATATATACGGTTGTCAGTGCTGGTAATCCACTCGCAAAAGCGATCCCATACGTTAGCGTCAGAGCGCCGTTGTAAGGTTGTGGTCATTGTTTTATAAGTGCTGTTTTTTGTTAAATATGGAACAAGCAGATTTTTATTTTGCCTGTTGAAATACAGTCTACATTAATTTACTTTGACGCGATCTTTGACTTAATATTCTGTAATAGAATTCTTTAACAAGATAATCGAAATATAAAGTTTTTCTACTATATACATTAGTGATAAAAGTAATGAATTTAGGCTTTGTAAGCCATTTCAAGACTAAACTGGCTATAGCTTTCAATGACGCGATCGCTTCGTTTATTGTCTTTACATTCCTTTACAAAGAAGCTGTTAGAGAAATTTTTAACTCTATCAATTTGTAACGAAATAATAAGTTGTACATTGTCTTATGTTTTATGTTGATTATTTGTAGAAACTTAAAAATCAAAGTAGATGTAGGGCAAACTACCTTCAGGAGCAAATAACCAAACAGCGTAGAAACAGATGGGGACAAAAACAAGCTTAAGCGGCCAGTTAAACTCTAACTTCAGCATTCGGTTAAAGGCATAGACTACAGCCATAAAGGCAGCTAAAGCTAGAAGTAACCAAGTGAGTTGATATTGGCTTATATTTAAGGCATCCACATATACCTTTTGAGCAAACTGGTCGTCAGCAGGGTAATTCCAAAGATGCCGAATTACCAAAGAAGAGTCTTGAAGATTAGGTAAGCGGAACCAAATCCAAGAGGTAAAAACCATTAATTGGGTCAATAACCAAGCTACAAAGATACCCAGAGGATTTTGCCAGAATTGTTCTAGCTTTTCAAAGCGATCGCTCATAGTATCTGTAAGTCGATGAGCCACCAAGGCTAACCCGTGGAATATGCCCCAAACTACATAACCCAAGGCAGCACCGTGCCAGATACCAGCGATTAGCATCACAATAAATAAATTCCAGCAGGTACGGACTAAACCCTGACGAGAACCACCCAAAGGAAAGTAGACATAGTTACGTAGCCAATCTCCTAGAGTCATGTGCCAGCGCCGCCAAAATTCTGAAATATTGGTGCTGAAATAAGGAAAGTCGAAATTCTCAGGTAGAACCAAGCCAAAAAGCATAGCACTACCACGGGCAATGTCTACATAACCGTTGAAATCTAGATATAACTGCAAACCGTAGGCAAATGTAGCTAACCACAGATCGGTACTACCCGCCCGTTGTAAGTTCCCAAAACATAAATCGACGAAAATCCCCAAGTGATCTGCAAAAATACCTTTTTTGACTGCGCCCCTAGCAATCAACCACAGCGCCTCAGCTACTCTATCGCTACTGGGGAACTTTAGTGTATTGAATTGATTTGCTAAGTTGTGGTAGCGCGTAATCGGGCCTGAAATCAGTTTGACGAAGAATAATTTGTAAGTGGCAAATTTGAGAAACTGATCAGTAGCAGGGGCACCGCGATAAACATCTATTAAATAGGCAATGCATTCAAAGGTAAAAAATGAAATTCCCAAAGGTGCAATCAATTTAAAAGAGCTATCTAGTGAGTTTATTTGTATATTAAAAACAAACTTTAATAAAGGAGTAAAATACTTAAAGCCCAATAATAATAAAACATTTAAACTTATTCCTAGCCACAAAAGTTTTAGACGACGGCGATTCCAGTCACCTTGGGCAAATTGCCACTCTTCATTAGAAATTTGCCAATCAAGAGAATGTTTACCTGGTGATGTATTTTTACCAATCTCTAGCCCCACACGGAAATTAATAAATGTTAATGCTAATAGTAATGGTATGTACTGGATGTGCAAAGATGCGTAGAAAACCAAACTAGCGATTAGCAGCGTCCATAATCGCAATTTATGTTGTGCTAAAGACCAATAAATTCCTAACACACTCAATAAGAACAGCCCATAGAAAATTGATATAAAGTTCATTTTTTAGTCATTAGTCATTAGTTATTGGGCATGGGGCATTGGGCATAGTTATTCTCTCTGTCCCCCTTGCCTCCCCTGCCCCTGCCCCCCTGCCTCTTACTTCACTGGCCAAGGAATCATCGGGTCATTAGCCAACTTTTTAGAGACTTCGTATGCTCCAAAGCGGTTGAGGTGGCTGGGGTCAGAAAAGTAGTCATTTGCTTTTGGCCACTGTCGGCTCAAATCTCGATAAATAAAGTTGGGACTAGTAGCTAGACGCAGCATATATTCCTGAAATTCTTGCTCATATTGTTTACGCACTGGATCTAAATAATCTGCCGTGAGAGGCATATTGACAAAAACTAAGGAAATTTTCTGAGACTGGGCAAACTGAAGTACTTCTTGAAAGGCAGCATCTTGCTGTCCTTCTATTTGGAAAGATTTATAGTCGTTGTCGTAATTTCCGGTAACTCTAGAATGTTTTTGATAGTATCTAGCAGGATTGAAGCGAATAGACAAAGGTAGAAAACCATCAAAATCAACTGATTGTCGAGAAGTAATCTCATCTGAAGTACCGTCTGTTGGCTGTCTTTGTGATGCAACTGTCTGATTGGGACCAAATATAAGCAGTTGTTTTTGCAGTAAATTTTTAATTTGGTCGCGGTTTGGGTAGCTAGCAGAAAGAGATGCTAAAGCCTGATTTAACGACTGATTGACAGCTTCATAGGTGCTAATTTCCGGTTTTTCTTCTTTTACCTTTTCTTCTCCTGAACTTACCGTATTTTCGGGCAAATAACTGCTATTGGCTGTTGTTGGGGTTTTTTGGAATGCTTGTTTATAACCAGCTGATGTAGCGATGGATTTAAAAGTAATATCCTCGCGTCCACCGTTGAAAGCACGGGCCCCATCTGCCCAGAGAATTATTTTAGGCAGTTCTGATGGTTCTAGTACATGGCGAATCACAAAGTCTACAACTTGTGCGGTAGCACCGTTGATCCCAAAGTTAAACACGTCAATATTTGGATAGCCCTGAGTCACTAAAGCTTTAGAAAGTGCTGCTGGATCTATTCCCCTAAGAGCGCGGGAGGAGCCAATAATCAACACATCTGGCGGAGTACCATTTATAGCCAAACGCTGTTTATACAGTGCTAGTTGCTCGTCTAACTGCCTAACATTGAAACTTGGCATCTGCGATCGCGCTGCTAAAAGAATAGCGGTAGCGGTTGCTTTTTCCTTCAGTGGTGCGGCTGCTAAATTATTTGTTGGAGTTTCATCACTTTGAGTAAACTCAGAAGCATTAAATACAGAACTCTGGTTTGGAGGAGATTTTGTTTTAGAAGTGCTGGTAAAAAATGCCGTTTTTTCACCTTGAGTTTTCTCAGATGTCAAAGATGCCTTTTGCTTAGAAGAAGATGAAGGCAAGACATTGGCCACTTTTGGCGTAGTCGTACCCCGTGCAATAATTTGACCCAACACCCAATCGGTTTGGAGGGTAAGTAATAATCCCAGTGTCCCCCAAACTAAAGCAATCTTAAGTCCTTGAACATCAGGGGTTTGTTCTTCCGACTCGTGGCTTTCGGTAAATAGCTGGCTTTTCAACAGGAATTTTTTCGCTGTTGCACTCGCCGTTACCATCCAATCTCGCGCTACTTCTGTCACAAAACTTTGAACATCTTCTGTCGTTAAGTCGGGGCGCAAAATTGGCTCATTAGTCTCAGAGTTTACCAGATCGTTAACGTATTTAGAAGTAGCAGCAAATTCTGGGGTTGCTTCTGGTACTAAACGTTGGCGATGCTCAAGATCAACACCATAGTGCCAAAAAGGTTCTTTATTCCCAGCCCGGCGACCGTAGACACGTATCCCCATAATACCGGGAATCTTTAACTGGCGGATAAACTGCGTAACTTTGTTTGCTACTTGTTGCCGTCCTGGGCAAACAGGTGCATCACACATGATGTGTAATAAATCATTTTTGTTCAGCAGGAGGACGCGAACTCCACCTGTCAATAGACGCCAATCCAGGTCAGGATTGAGTAAACGCTCCAGTAAAAATATGATGGCTGGTTCATCACCAGTATTGGCCAAATCTAGTGGTGATGCGGCAAAGGCGGGATATTTTGCAGTAGGTAAAGCCAGCCAATCAACCCAAGTGGGTTCCTGGTCGCCTGCTTTTTGTCCGTATACAGTGGCGGCGAGAATGCCTTGAGGGGCGATCGCTTCTAACTGGGGTAAAATTGCATCTAAGCACACTACCTTGTCGGGGATTGGAGCGGTTCCTAGAGGATCAAAAGCTGGGATACAAAAAATATGTAGTGTTGATTCTTTCAGAGAAACTTGTACACCAACTTTTAACCCTGACAATACCTCAGTTAATAATCGAGCGATCGCTTGTACATCCCCCCAACGCGCCCACTCCTTCAGCATTACCTCTGGTGGTGTCAAATCCACCCGCAGCAGCCAATCAGGGGCAGTTTCGCCGCTTACCTGGGAAACAATTATGGCATCTTGGTAGCCGGAAAGCTTAAGATAACGCAACTTCTGGGCTATTGGTTCAGCAAGCAACGATGCATCAGGGCTATAGCTCGAATGGCAAAATATCCACAAGCGATCTTCTTCTGACTGAGAGTTCTTTGGCTTATATGGCTTAATCTTTACTTGTACTGATACACCTAATATACTTAGAGTTTCGCTGATATACCGAGCAATAGCCTCTGGGTTGCCTTGGCGTGCCAAACTTTCGTTAGAGACAATCAGCGCCCCACCCACTTGTTTTGATTTTTCCGAGTCTGCTAGCAAGGCTTGCTCCACCTGCTCCAGATGCTTATCTATTTGATTCAAGTAAACCCGGTGGCACCATTTGGGACGTTGTTCCCCTTTTCTTCGGCCATAGACAAATACTTGATATATTGAGGGTTGTTCGTTACTTGTGAGAATATCTAAGTTTGTTTGCTGTAGTGCTTGCAGCAGGTCAGACAAAGTGCGCCAACGCTGCGGACATTCTGTACCTTCACAAAGAATATGGAGGTCATTTCCCCGTAACCGAACTTTCACTCCGAAAGTGTTGATCCCTGTTGCTTGGCTTACCCATTGCACTAAGGATTGCTGGCGATCTGGTAATACTGTTTTCATGGGAAGTTAACTTTACAGGAAGCGATTGTTGGGGGATAGTGCCTGCACTTGTAAACTAGAACCATAGGTCTATCACACTCTAACGGTTTTTTTTAACAATTTTGTTACCTTCGTAGCTTACAAAATCGGCCAAGATAGTCTTGTACAGGTTGCAAGTCTGACTAATGTTGAGTTTTGCGTTTATTTTACTAATAGGGAGTCATAAATCGGAAGTTAAGAGTTAGGAGTTAGAAGGTAGAAGTTAAGAGCCAGGAGTCAGAATAATTCTATATGACTGGCTGATGGCTTGTCCTTTAAAGCTGGATTTGCTTCCCACTGCGCTAACGCCCTTGATCGTTGAAACAACCAATAAGCTTATCTCATTTAATACTTCATCCCTTAATCGTTGGAGCCATCTTAACTCCTAACTCGTAACTTTCAACTCCCGACTTTTTTTGACTCATATTCCCATAACCAAGAATTAGCAATGCCTCCTGCCAACCAACAACCTTCAACTAACCCCACATCCAATCTGGATTTGTTTAGCATTCCCCAATCTTTCCTTTTACAAATAGGTACAGCGTCTATATTACTGCTGCTCATTACCGGAAAAACCACAGTAAGAGCGCTAGAAGGCTTAGGGGAAGCCAGTGAAGAATTGTTTCGAGGCGATCGCCTACCGATTCTCGACTTCCCAGAGGATCACGAAACTAATCAAACTTAGAAAATATACACCAAATAATTATTTGCTCAGGAACAACCTGGTAAGCACTAAGTGCAAAACCTAGAAGCGTAAACAATAATTAGCTTTACAACATAGAGAATATGGGTTCCCTTTTATACTCTTCGTCTCAAACTGCGGATATATACCCGGTGTCGGAATTATTTTTGCGTCATCGTCTCCAGGTAGTGGAAGAATTGTGGGAGTCTGTTCTCCGGCAAGAATGCGGTCAAAACATGGTAGATTTGTTGCGGCAGTTGCGTGATTTGTGTTCGCCAGAAGGACAAGCAACAAATGACCAAGCATCCTCAGCCGTCAAATTAATTGAACAACTAAATATAAACGAAGCAATTCGTGCGGCTCGTGCTTTCGCTCTGTATTTTCAGCTGATTAACATCATAGAGCAGGAATACGAACAGCGGCAGCAATTGAGTCGTTATGAGGCAGAAACAGAGCCTACAGACGCAGAAACAGCATCTAATGTCAATTATTCGTCCAATCAAAGAGAAGATGACGCGCCTGTTAGCAGGGGAATAGCAGCAGACTTGCTGAGAAAGAGTTATCTAGAAAAAGCGCAAGTCAAACCAAAAGGTACTTTCGCTGCCTTGTTTCCCTATTTATTAAAACTGAATGTACCACCCCAGCAAATTCAACGTTTAATTGCACATCTGGATGTGCGTTTAGTTTTCACAGCGCACCCGACGGAAATTGTTCGTCACACCATCCGGGATAAGCAGCGCCAGGTGGTACAACTCTTGCAAAAACTGGATACCTTAGAAAACCATTTTGGTACTACGTCCGGGGGATATGCTTGGGAAGCAGCAGATGTCCGCGAACAATTGCTCGAAGAAATTCGGCTGTGGTGGCGCACAGATGAACTTCACCAGTTCAAACCCACGGTGCTAGATGAAGTAGATTATGCGCTGCACTACTTCCAAGAAGTTTTATTTGATGGTATTCCTCAACTTTATAAACGTTTTAAACACACCCTATCCAATACCTTTCCTTGGCTAGAACCACCGAGTAAAAACTTTTGCTCTTTCGGTTCTTGGGTAGGCTCAGACAGGGATGGCAACCCATCAGTCACGCCCGAAATCACCTGGCAAACAGCTTGCTATCAGCGCAAAATGGTGCTGGGGAGATATATTCAGTCAGTGAAAAATCTGATTGAATTATTGAGTGTGTCGATGCACTGGAGTGATGTCTTACCAGACTTACTGGAATCTCTAGAGTTGGATCAGTCCCAGTTGAGTGAGGTATACGATGCATTGGCGCTGCGTTATCGACAAGAACCATATCGGCTCAAACTGGCTTATGTGCTCAAACGCCTAGAAAATACTCGCGATCGCAATCTAGCTTTGTACAATCGGGAAACGCCAAAAAATCAAGATAGCCCCCTATATCGTTCGGGAGCCGATTTTTTAGCAGAACTGCGGATGATTCAGCGCAACTTGACAGAAACAGGTTTAAGCTGTCGAGAATTAGAAAATCTGATCTGTCAGGTAGAAATTTTTGGTTTTAACTTGACACAGCTAGATATCCGCCAAGAATCATCCCGCCATGCTGATGCGCTGAATGAGATATTACAATACCTGCAAATATTACCTCAACCTTACAACGAACTATCTGAGGAGCAAAGAGTCACTTGGCTTACAGGAGAACTGCAAACCCGGAGGCCGTTAATTCCGGCAGAATTGCCATTTTCCGAAAAAACCAACGATGTAATTGAAACCTTTCGCGTCGTGCGATCGCTGCAACAAGAATTTGGTCTAAATATCTGCCAAACTTACATTATCAGCATGTGTCGCGACGTGAGCGATGTGCTGGAAGTATTGCTTTTGGCTAAAGAAGCCGGACTTTTTGACCCCGCCATAGCCGTGGGAACTATTCAAGTTGTCCCCCTATTTGAGACAGTAGAAGACTTACAACGCTCCAGAAGCGTCATGCGGAAACTGTTTGAACTCCCGTTATATCGGGCTTTGTTAGCCGGCGGCTACGAACATACAAAAACAAAGAGTCTTGTGGATGAAAATTCATCCTCCCCTGCCTCTTGTTCCCCGTCACCCCTTCCCGTGAACTTGCAAGAAGTAATGCTGGGGTATTCTGATAGCAACAAAGACTCTGGTTTTTTAAGCAGTAACTGGGAAATTCATAAAGCCCAAAAATCACTGCAAAAAATAGCAGAAAACTATGATTTAAGTTTGCGAATTTTTCACGGACGCGGCGGTTCTGTGGGACGGGGTGGCGGCCCTGCTTACGAGGCGATTTTGGCTCAACCGGGTCATAGTATCAATGGGCGAATCAAGATTACCGAACAAGGAGAAGTTTTGGCTTCTAAATATTCCTTGTTGGATTTAGCTTTGTACCACATGGAAACCATCACCACTGCTGTGATTCAAGCTAGTTTACTGCGGACAGGGTTTGATGATATTGAACCCTGGAATGAGATTATGGAAGAATTAGCAGTGCGATCGCGTCAACATTATCGTGCTTTAATCTATGAACAACCTGATTTTGTTGACTTCTTCCATCAAGTAACCCCTATCGAAGAAATTAGCCAACTGCAAATTAGTTCCCGTCCAGCCCGCCGTCCATCTGGTAAGAAAGATTTAAGTAGTCTGCGAGCCATTCCTTGGGTATTTAGCTGGACACAAACCCGCTTTTTGCTGCCTTCCTGGTACGGTATTGGCACAGCGTTACAAGAATTCTTGAACGAAGAACCAGAAGAACACTTGAAATTACTACGCTACTTTTACGTTAAGTGGCCGTTCTTCAAGATGGTGATTTCTAAAGCCGAGATGACTTTGGCAAAAGTAGATATGCAAATGGCACATCACTACGTTCTGGAATTGTCAAAACCAGAAGATCAACCCCGCTTTGCCAAGGTTTTTGACCAAATTGCCAGCGAGTTCTATCTTACAAGGGATTTGGTGTTAAAAATTACCGATCATAATCGGCTGTTAGATGGCGATCCTGTCTTGCAACGATCTGTGCAGTTACGCAATGGCACAATTGTACCCTTGGGATTTATCCAAGTTTCACTACTCAAGCGCCTACGCCAGTCTATGAATACTACTGCTACTTCTGGAGTCATCCACTCTCGTTACAGTAAAGGCGAGTTATTGCGAGGGGCATTGTTAACTATTAATGGTATTGCAGCCGGGATGAGAAATACAGGTTGATAGAGGATGGGGGAGCAGGAGGGGAGCAGGGAGCAGAGGGCAAGTTGCAGTAAGCATTTCTTCTTTGCCCCTCCGTCTTTTCCCAATGCCCAATGCCCGAATGTTTATTAAAACATCTAACTTGAATTCACGCAGGGGTAACAAACATCTACTATTGAATCATCGTTACCATAACCCAGTTCAAAGCGTGGTTTCTTCCCAGTAAGGCGGATTACCAAATCGTTTGATTAAAAAATCGATAAATGCTTTGACCCGCAGCGAATTTCTTCGATTTGGCAAATAAAGCGCATAAATGCCCATATCTATACTGGTTTGGGGATATACTTGACAATCGGTTAGCACTGCTTGCAACTTTCCTTTTCGGATGTCTTCACCAATTAACCAAGTTGGCATCAAAATCAGACCCGTCCCATCCAAACAGGCTTGGCGGAGTACCTCAGAATTACTTGATATTAAGGAACCACTTACTTTAACCTCACAAAATTCGGTATCTCGTTTGAATCGCCAGATATCATACCCCATAAAATAAGTAAACAATAGACCTCTTGCAGAATTGATTTTGTGTTATAATGATTGGTTTTCTTAATCTGAATGGGGTGAGATAACTAAAAAGATTGATGCCTGGGGTATTTATAGCGATAGTTGTAATCGCGGAACGTCTGACAGAAAAAACATCAC